>NZ_JAAALM010000358.1 GCF_009906395.1 Kineococcus indalonis | reverse complement strand
CTGAGGTCCGGGACGCGCGAGGGCCGGCCCACCCGTGCGGGTGGACCGGCCCAGGGCGCCGTGCGCCGTGCCCGGCGCGGGTGCTCCGCTCAGGCGCTGCGCTTGATGAGCGACCGGCTGCGCAGCAGCTCCAGCCGCTCGTCGAGCAGCACCTCGAGCTCGGCGATGGTGCGCCGCTCCAGGAGCATGTCCCAGTGCGTGCGCGCGGGCTTGCCGTTCTTCTTCTCCGGCGCCTCGGTGTCGGCGCGCAGCGCCTCCGCCCCGCAGCGGCACTCCCACAGCGCGGGCACGTCGGCTTCCAGCGACATGGGCACCACGGTGGTGTGTCCGTTGGGGCAGTGGTACGTGACCTTCTGGCGCTCGGCCAGTTCGACGCCGGACTCGCTCTCGAGGCTCGCGGCCCCGAGGCGGGACCCTCGAAGGTTGCGCTCGCTCATGTGACCTCCCCACGTACGGTTCCCTGCCCTCCCGCGGACCCGGGGGGAAGGGGACTCGTCTGGTAGAACGCGGTCGGTCCGGCCCCTGTTCCGCGCGTGTCGCGGCGAACGTGTGGAGGTCGTGTGCGCAGCGGAGTGAGTCCATCACTTTCAGTAATGAATCTGTGGCGCCGCGTGTCCCCCGGACAGGGGTCAGCGCTCACGGCGCAGCCCGCACGGGCCGGCGCTGCGCTCAGACCTGACCGGCGTCGCGCGCCCCGGCGGCGGTGTCCACCCGCGCCAGCAGGCCCGCCCCGACGACGAAGAACGCCAGCAGCGCCACCAGCGCCGGCCGGTAGGAACCGGTCAGCTGGGCCACCAGGCCGAAGACCAGGGTCCCCAGCCAGCTCGTGCCGCGCTCACCGGCCTGGTAGAGCCCGAAGTACTCCGCCTCGGCCCCCACGGGCACCAGGCGGCTGAACATCGACCGCGCCAGCGCCTGCGTGCCGCCCAGCACCAGCCCGATGAGCACGGCCAGCGCCAGCCACGTGCCGAACGCGCCGCGCGGCACCGCGAAGGCCGCCAGCACCACCACGATCCACAGCCCCAGCCCGGCGAGCACCGTGCGCTGGGCGCCGAAGCGCCGGGCCAGGCGCCCGAAGGCCAGCGCCCCGCCGAAGGCGACGCCCTGCACCAGCAGCACCGTGGTGATCAGCTGGGCGGAGCTGAAGCCGAGCTCCTCCTGCCCGTACACGCTGGCGGCGGCCACCACGGTCTGGATGCCGTCGTTGAAGACCAGGTACGCCAGCAGGAAGCGCAGCGCCTGCGGGTAGCGCCGCAACCCCCGCAGCGTGCGCACCAGCTGCCGCAGCGGCGCCAGCGCACCGCGCCCGCCGGCGGCCGGGGCCACCGCGCGCGCCGGCAGGCGCCGCAGGCCCAGCACGGGCACCAGGGTGAACACCCCCCACCACAGCCCCGCCGAGGCCAGCGAGACGCGCACCGCCCCCTCCTCGTCCAGGCCGAGGGCGCCGGGGGAGGAGACCAGCGCCAGGTTCAGCGCCAGCAGCAGGAAGCCGGCCAGGTACCCGGCGGCCCAGCCGCGCGAGGAGACCGCGTCCCGCTCCGCCGGGGCGGCCACGTCGCACAGCAGCGCGTCGTTGACCACGCTGGAGGAGACCAGGGAGGTCGTGGCGACCAGCGTCAGCAGGACACCCAGCTCCCAGCGGTCGCCGCCCAGGGCCACCATCGCGGTGGCGGCCGCTGCCCCGGGCCAGGCCAGGGCGCCCAGCAGGCGGTGCCGCCGGCGGGTCCGGTCGGCCAGCGCCCCCACCAGCGGCAGCAGCAGCGCCGCCAGCAGCGTGGCCAGCGTCGTGGTGTACAGCGCCAGCGAGCCGGGGGCCACCTGCACCCCCAGCACCGACAGGGTGCGGGTGCACCCCTCGGTCACCGGCCCGCACGCCGCCCGGCGCGCCAGCACCGTCAGGTACGGCGCCAGCAGCACCGTCTGGGTGGTGGTGACGTACGCGGAGTTGGCCCAGTCGTACACGTACCAGCTGCGCCGGGCGCGCAGCAGCGCGCGCTCCCCGGCCGCCGGCGGGTCCGCCGCCGGTGCCCGCGGGTTCACCGGGGCTCCCGCCGGTGCCTCACGCCCCCACCCACTGCCCGCGCGCCCGCAGCGCCTCGCGCAGCAGGTCGGCGCGGTCGGTGATGATGCCGTCCACGCCGAGGTCGAGCAGGGCGTGCACCTGCGCGGGGTCGTCCACGGTCCACACGTGCACCTGCGCCCCCGCGCGGTGCGCGGCGTCCACGAAGCCCTGCGAGACGACGCTCAGGCCGCCGTGCCGCACCGGCACCTGCAGCGCGTCCACCGCGCCGCCCCCGTCGCCGCGGGCGCCGGCGCCCAGGGCGGTGCGCACGAGGGCGGGCGCCCCCAGGCGCACGCCCAGCAGGGCCGCGGCGGTGCGCGGCAGGCTCGCCGAGGTCGCCGGCGCCGCACCGCCCGGCCCGGTGCCCGCGGCCGCCAGCGCCGCGCGGCGGCGCCGCTCGCCGAAGGAGGTCAGCAGCACCCGCTCGTGCGCGCCGGTGCGGCGCAGCACCTCGCCGATGCCGGCCAGCGCGGCGGCGCTCTTGACGTCGACGTTGAAGCGCGCCCGCGGGAAGGCGCCGAGCACGTCCTCCAGCAGCGGCACCGCCTCGCCGGCGCCGGGGCCGGTGCCCACGCGCGCGGCGCGCACCACCGACCACGGCAGGTCCGCCAGGCGCCCGCTCACGTCGCTGACGCGGTCCAGCTGCTCGTCGTGGAAGGCGACCAGCCGCCCGTCGGCCGTGGCGCGCACGTCGGTCTCCAGGTACCGGTAGCCCAGCCGCACGGCCGCCTCGAAGGCGGCCAGGGTGTTCTCGCGCCCGTCGAGGGAGAAGCCGCGGTGCGCGATGGCCAGCGGGCCGGGGTGCTCGCAGAAGGCGTGCCGCGCCGGCGGGCGCGGCACCGCCGCCCGCACCGGGGCGCCGCCGGGCGGAGCCGGCGGGGGGGTGGGCATCAGCCGGTGTACTCCCAGTGCCACGGCTCGAACTGCCCGCTGCGGTTCTGCGCCCAGGCGGGGTTGATCCACCCGTACAGGGCGGCGTTGCGGTCCATCCAGGTGTGCTCGGCGGAGGTGGCGTTCTGGATGCCGCCGCCGAGGTCCACGGCGATGCCCAGCCCGTGCCGGCTGGTGCCCGGCCGGGCGGCCAGGCCCGGCTTGCGGGCCGCGACGTCGATCTGCCCGGCCAGCGAGCGGTAGGAGTCGGTGACCGAGATGGGCTTGCCGAACTCGGAGGCGAACGCCTCGCTGAGCCGGTTGAACGCCGCGGCGGCGTCCGCGCGCAGCACGTGGCGGGAGGCGCCCCACAGCGGGCACAGCGCCGCGCGCGGGATCATGCCGTTGGCGTACCCGGCGGTGGAGGCGCCCGTGCAGTCGCCCACGGGACCGGTCACCCCGCCCGACACGCTGGTCGAGCCCGAGGAGCCCGACGAGGACGAGGCGGCGGCCGCGGCAGCCGCGGCCGCCGCGGCTGCCGCAGCGGCCGCCTCGTCGGCGATCCGCTTGGCGGTGGCCAGGTTCGTCGCGCGCTGCTCGGCGCTCAGGGCGCTGCCGCTGGCGCGCGCCTGCAGGTCGGCCAGCTCGGCGACCTGGGTGCGCTGCTGCTCCACGAGCGCGTCGGCCTGCTGCTTGGCCGCCACCGCCAGGTCGGCCTGGGTGCGCGCCTCCACGGCGGCCTGCTGGGCGCGGGCGGTGGCGTCGGCCTGCACCCGCTGCGCCTCCTCGTAGGCGCTGACGGCGCTGCTGCGCCCGTCGCCGATGCGCTTGACCGAGGCCAGGGCGCTGGCGGTCTCGTCCGTGGGGCCCTGCTGCAGGACGGTCACCAGGCTGGAGTACTGCTGCAGCGACCCGCCGCCGCGGTACGCCTGCGACGCCCACTGGCCCAGGTCCTTCTTGCCCTCGGCCAGGGTCGCCTCGGCCTCCGCCAGGCGCTGGCGCTGGGCGGCCTCCTCGGCCTCGGCGGCGGCCTTGGCCTCCATGGCCGTCTGGTAGCGCTCCAGGGCGGCGCTGGCCTGCGCGGCCAGCGCGTCCAGCGCCGACTGCGCCCCCGTCAGCTGCTGCAGCGCCGCCTCGGCGGCCGCGCGGGTGGCCTGCGCCTCGCGCCGCGCCTGCTCGAGCTCCTCGGCCGTGGGGGCCGGTGCGGTGCTCACCGCCGCGGCGGCCACCGGCACGACCGTGACGGCCGACGCCGCCGGGGCGCCGCCCAGGCCCAGGCAGCCCGCGCCCAGGGCCGCGAACGCCAGCAGCGCCGCCGGCCGGCGCGCGGCGCCGGCGGGGTGCGTCGGCACGGG
>NZ_JAAALM010000357.1 GCF_009906395.1 Kineococcus indalonis | reverse complement strand
CGCCACCCCCGCGGGGCGTCCCGCGGAGGGGCCCCCCGCTCACCAGGGGGCGACGTCGCCCAGCAGGTCCAGGCCGGCGCGCGCGGCGCGCGCGCGGCGCTGCGGGCGCAGCACCCCGCGCTGGCGCTGGGCGGCGCGGTGCTCGACGGTGGCGCGGTCGACGACCTCCACCCCCACGACGTCCCAGGCGGGCAGGCCGGCGCTGGTGCGGTGCTCGGGCCACAGGCGCACGGCCATCGCCGCGGCGTCGTCGACGTCGCGGGCCTCGTCCCAGTAGCGCACCTCCACGCGGGTGTCGCTGTAGCGGATGCTCGACAGGAAGGGCCGCTCGCCCACGAGCCGGTCCAGCGCGGGGCGCAGCTCGGCCACGTCCACGGCCTGCCCGGCCACGGTCACGGTCACCGACCACAGGGCCAGGGGCGGTTCAGCCACCTCCGCCTCCTCGCTGCGCGCACCTCACGGACGTCCCAGGAGCACCAGGTGGTCGCGGTGGACGACCTCCCGCTCGTACGCCGGGCCCCACTGCCGGGCCAGCTCGCGCGTCGAGCGGCCGAGCATGTCCGGCAGCTCCTCCGAGGAGTAGTTCACCAGCCCGCGCGCCAGCGCGCGGCCGTTTCCGTCGACCAGGTCCACCGGGTCACCCGCCCGGAAGCGCCCGCTCAGGCCCAGCACGCCGGCGGGCAGCAGCGAGGAACGCCGCTCGCGCACGGCGCGCACCGCGCCCTCGTCGAGGACGAGCCGGCCGGCGGGGCTGGCGGCGTGGGCCAGCCACAGCTGGCGGGTGCCGCGGCGCGCGGCGCGCGCCGGTGGCACGGCGAACCACGTGCCCACGTCCTGCCCGTCCAGGGCCTGCCCGGCCAGCGCCGCGGAGGTCACCAGGGCCGGCACCCCGGCGGCCACGGCGATGCTCGCCGCCTCCACCTTCGTGGCCATGCCGCCGGTGCCCACGCCTGCGGCGCCGGCGGAGCCGACGGTCACCCCGGCGAGGTCCTCGGGCCCGCGCACCAGCCGCAGGCGCTGCGCGCCCGGCCGCGAGGGCGGGGCGTCGTAGAGGGCGTCGACGTCGCTGAGCAGCACGAGGGCGTCGGCGCGCACCAGGTGCGCCACGAGCGCGGCGAGGCGGTCGTTGTCGCCGAAGCGGATCTCGTGGGTGGCCACGGTGTCGTTCTCGTTGACCACCGGCACCACCCCCAGCGCCAGCAGCCGCTCCAGGGTGCGCTGGGCGTTGCCGTAGTGGCTGCGCCGGGCCACGTCCTCGGCCGTCAGCAGCACCTGGCCCACGGTCAGGCCGGCACGGGCGAAGGCGCGGGTGTACTCGGCCAGCAGCAGCCCCTGGCCGACGCTGGCCGCGGCCTGCTGGCTGGCCAGGTCCCTGGGGCGGCGGGGCATGCCCAGCGGGGCCAGGGCGGCGGCGATGGCGCCGGAGGAGACGAGCACGACCTCCCCGCCGCCGGTGCGCCGGCGCGCCAGCACGTCCACCAGGGCGTCCAGGCGGGCGGCGTCCAGGCCGCCGGCGGCGCTGGTCAGCGAGGAGGAGCCGACCTTGACGACGACGCGCCGGGCGCGCCGCAGCTCCTCGCGCCCGCCGGCGCCCTGGGCGCTCACCGGCCGGCTGCCCCGTCCAGGTCGTCGCCGCCCTCGTCCCCGGCCTCGTCCCCGGCCTCGTCCCCGGCCTCGTCCCCGGCCTCGTCCTGGCCGGCCCACGCCGCGGTGGAGTCGTCGTCGGCGGTCCAGCGCCCGGCGCGGCGCTCGGCCTCCAGCTCGCCGCGGGCGGCGGCCTTGGCGGCGCGGCGCTCGCGCTCCTGCTCGCGCTTGGCGGCGCGGGTGGGGCGGCTGTGGTCCTCCAGGCGCAGGTCGCTGCCGCGCTGGCCGAGGACCTCGGCGCCGGAGACCATCGTCGGCTCCCAGTCGAAGACGACGGCGTCGTCCTCGGCGCCGATGACGACCTCGGCGCCCGGGGTGGCGCCGGCCTTGAACAGCTCGTCCTCCACGCCGAGGCGGGCGAGGCGGTCGGCGAGGTAGCCGACGGCCTCGTCGTTGGTGAAGTCGGTCTGGCGCACCCAGCGGCGCGGCTTCTCGCCGCGCACCCGGAAGCGCACGCCGCCGGTGGCCTCGTCGCCGTACTCCTCGCGGGTGACGGTGAAGCCGGAGTCGTCCACGGCGGGCGGGCTGATGACCACCCGTGTGGGCACCGCCTCGGGGGCGGCGGCGCGGGCGGCGGAGACCAGCTCGGCCATGGCGAACTTCAGCTCGCGCAGGCCCGCGTGCGTGGCGGCGGAGACGACGAGGACCGGCGCCCCGCGCGACTCCAGGTCTGCGCGGACGATGTCGGCCATCTCCCGCGCGTCGGGCACGTCGGCCTTGTTGATGACGATCAGCCGCGGGCGGTCCTGCAGCGGCACGGTGCCGTCGTCGACGCGGTAGGCGGCCAGCTCCTTCTCGATGGCCTCCAGGTCGCTGACGGGGTCGCGGTCGCTCTCCAGGTTCGCGCCGTCCAGGACGTGCACGAGCGCGACGCAGCGCTCCACGTGGCGCAGGAAGTCCAGGCCGAGGCCGCGGCCCTCGCTGGCGCCGGGGATGAGGCCGGGCACGTCGGCGACGGTGAAGCGCACGTCGCCGGCCTCGACCACGCCCAGGTTGGGCACCAGGGTCGTGAACGGGTAGTCGGCGATCTTGGGGCGGGCGGCGGAGAGCGCGGCGACCAGGCTGGACTTGCCGGCGCTGGGGAAGCCGACGAGGGCGACGTCGGCGAGGGTCTTCAGCTCCAGGACGACGTCGCCGGACTCGCCGGGCTCGCCGAGCAGCGCGAAGCCGGGGGCCTTGCGCCGCGGGGACGCCAGGGCGGCGTTGCCCAGCCCGCCGCGCCCGCCGGCGGCGACGGTGAAGCGGGTGCCGGGCCCGACCATGTCGGCCAGCAGCTCGCCCTTCGCGCTGCGCACGATGGTGCCGTCGGGCACGCCGATGACGAGGTCCTCGCCCTCGGCGCCGCTGCGGTGCGAGCCCATCCCGAAGCCGCCGGAGGTGGCGTGGCGGTGCGGGCGGCGGTGGTGCTCCAGCAGGGTCGTCACCTGGGGGTCGACCTCGAGCACGACGTCGCCGCCGCGACCTCCGTTGCCCCCGTCGGGTCCGCCGAGGGGCTTGAACTTCTCGCGGTGCACGGAGGCGCACCCGTTGCCGCCGTCACCGCCTGCGACGTGCAGGACGACGCGGTCGACGAACGACGCGGCCATGGGGTACCTCCGGGAGGTGGTGCTGGGTGGGGAAGCAGGAAGGGGCGGGCCGGTGGTCCGGCCCGCCCCTCCGCTACTGGTGCTGCTGGTTCGTCACTCGCCCGCGGCGACGACGTTGACGACCTTGCGGCCGCGGCGGGTGCCGAACTCGACGGCGCCCGGGATCAGGGCGAACAGCGTGTCGTCGCCGCCCCGGCCCACGCCCGCACCGGGGTGGAAGTGGGTGCCGCGCTGGCGGACGAGGATCTCGCCCGCGCCGACGACCTGGCCGCCGAAGCGCTTCACGCCGAGGCGCTGCGCGGCGGAGTCACGACCGTTGCGCGAGGAGCTCGCGCCCTTCTTGTGTGCCATGAGCTGACGTCACTCCCCGATGCTGGTGATCTTGACGCGGGTGTACTTGGCCCGGTGACCCTGGCGCTTGCGGTACCCGGTCTTGTTCTTGTACTTCAGGATGGTGATCTTGGGACCCTTGGTCTCCTCGACCACCTCGGCGGTGACCCTGACACCCGACAGCTTCGACGCGTCGGAGGTGACATCGGCACCGTCGACGAGGAGCAGCGGCTGCAGCTGCAGGGTCTCCCCGCTGGCCACGGCGACGCGGTCGATGGTCAGCACGTCGCCGACCGAGACCTTCTCCTGCCGGCCGCCGGCGCGGACGATGGCGTAGACCACAACGAACCCGTTTCTCTCGTCACGAACTGGGACGCCACCGGCCCGCCTCACGGCGGACCAGGGCTCGCGCACGGTGGCGCACCAAGGGTCAAGCGTACGGAACGCCGCCCCCGGGGGTCAAAACGGCTCGCCTACCCCTCCGCGGGGACCGGCTCGCCGGGAGCGGGCGGGACCTCGGGCGCCGCCTCCGCGCCCCCCTCCCCGGTCCCCCCGGCACCGGCCTCGCGGCGCCCGGCCGCCGCGACCGCGGCGATGGCGGCGAGCACGGCCGGGTCCTTGGCGGCCTCCCTGGCCGGCTCCTCGGCCGGCTCCTGGGCGCGGGCCGTGGGCACCTCCGCCTCGGGGCGGGCCTCCTTCGAGCCCCGCCCGCGGCGCCCGCGGGACTTGCCGCCCCC
>NZ_JAAALM010000356.1 GCF_009906395.1 Kineococcus indalonis | reverse complement strand
GCCCTGGGCGGGGAGCTGGTCGCCGACAAGCTGCCCTCCACGCCCAGCCGGCTCAGCGCCGCCGGCCTGCCGGCGCGGCTGGTCTCCGGGTTCGCGGGGGGCGCGGTGCTGGCCCGCCGCGAGCACGCCCGCACGCTGCTGCCGGCGCTGGCCGGGACGGCCGGGGCCCTGGCCGGCTCCCACGCCGGGGCGGCGTGGCGGGCGTGGGCCGGGCAGCGGGTGCCGGACGTGGAGGCCGCCCTCGCCGAGGACGGGGTGGCGCTGGTGCTGACGCTCGCGGCGACGCTGCCGCACCGCCGGGGCTGACCCGCCGGGGCTGACCCGCCGGAGCTGCACCGCCGGGGCCGGCCCGCCGGGGCGCGCCTCAGCGGGCGCGGCCCACGGGCCGCCGGGCCGCCGCCCGCGCCGCCTCCGCGTAGGCGTTGCGGCGACCGGTGACCAGCGCCGAGTGCGCCGCGGCCTCCAGGCGCGTGGTGCCCGCCCCGCGCCACAGGTGGCACAGCGCCAGCGCGAGGGCGTCGGCGGCGTCGGCGGGCCGGGGCGGGGCGTCCAGGCCGAGGATGCGGGTGACCATCGCGGTCACCTGCTCCTTGTCGGCGCGGCCGGACCCGGTGACGGCGGCCTTGACCTCGCTGGGGGTGTGCATCGCCACCGGCAGCCCGCGCCGGGCCGCGGCCACCAGCACCAACCCGGCGGCCTGGGCGGTGCCCATCACGGAGCGCACGTTGGCCTGGGCGAACACGCGCTCCACGGCCACCACGTCGGGGCTGTGCTCGTCCAGCCAGCTCTCCAGGCCCTCGGCCACGGCGAGCAGGCGCTCGGGCACCGGGTGCTCGGAGGGAGTGCGCACGACGCCGACGGCGACCATGCGCACCCGCCGGCCGGCCGCCCCGGCGCCCGAGGACTCCACCACCCCCAGCCCGCAGCGGGTGAGACCTGGGTCGACGGCGAGGACGCGCACGGCCCCCAGCCTCGCACGGGGCGGGCGGGGGGCCGTGGCGACGGGCCGCGCTCAGCGGCCCGCGGTGCGGTTCAGGCGTCCTCGAGGGCGGCCATGACGTCGTCGGAGACGTCGTAGTTGGCGAAGACGTTCTGCACGTCGTCGCAGTCGTCGAGGGCGTCGACGAGGCGGAAGACCTTCGCGGCCCCCTCGGCGTCCAGCGGCACCTGCACGCTGGGCACGAAGCTGGCGTCGGCGGAGTCGTAGTCGATGCCGGCCGCCTGCAGGGCCTCGCGCACGGCCACCAGGTCGGTCGCCTCGCAGACGACCTCGAAGGTGTCGCCCTGGTCGGTGACCTCCTCCGCGCCGGCCTCCAGCACGGCGGTCAGGACGTCGTCCTCGGTGAGCTCGTTGCCCTCCTTGCCGATGACGACGACGCCCTTGCGGCTGAACATGTACGCCACGCTGCCCGGGTCGGCCATGGAGCCGCCGTTGCGGGTCATGGCCGTGCGGACCTCCATGGCCGCGCGGTTCTTGTTGTCGGTGAGGCACTCGATGAGCAGCGCCACGCCGTTGGGGCCGTAGCCCTCGTACATGATCGTCTGCCAGTCGGCCCCGCCGGCCTCGGCGCCCGAGCCGCGCTTGACGGCGCGCTCGATGTTGTCGGCGGGCACCGAGGTCTTCTTCGCCTTCTGGATGGCGTCGTAGAGCGTGGGGTTGCCCGCCGGGTCGCCGCCGCCGGTGCGGGCCGCGACCTCGATGTTCTTGATCAGCCGAGCGAAGCTCTTGGCGCGCTTGGCGTCGACGACGGCCTTCTTGTGCTTGGTCGTCGCCCACTTGGAGTGGCCGGACATTGCTGTTCCCTCCGCCGTTCGCTCGCTGACTGGTCACCTGCCCCGTGGGCTGCCCGCCGACCCCAGGCCGCGCCGCTCCTCGTGCCCCCCTCCGCGGAGCCGGTCTCGCACGAGCTCCACGAAGTAGCGGTGCACCCGGTCGTCCCCGGTGATCTCCGGGTGGAACGACGTCGCCAGCAGATCGCCGGAACGCACTGCGACGATCCTACCCGCGGCCGGGCCGGAACCCACGCGGGCGAGCACCCGCACGTCCTCGCCGGCCTCCTCCACCCAGGGGGCGCGGATGAAGACCGCCCGCACGCGCTCACCGCCGCCGGTGACGCCCTCGACGGGCAGGTCCTCCTCCCAGCTCTCCACCTGCCGGCCGAAGGCGTTGCGGCGCACCGCGACGTCCAGCCCGCCCAGGGTCCGCTGGTCCGGCGCGCCGTCCAGGACGCGGTCGGCCAGCAGGATCATGCCCGCGCACGAGCCGTACACCGGCAGGCCCTGCGCGATGCGCTCGCGCAGCGGCTCGCGCAGCTCGAAGGCGCGCAGCAGCCGGTCGATGGTGGTGGACTCCCCGCCCGGCAGCACCAGGCCGTCCACCTGCTCCAGCTCGCGCTCCCGGCGCACCGTCACCGCACGCGCCCCGCCGGCCGTCAGCGCCGCCAGGTGCTCGCGCACGTCGCCCTGCAGGGCCAGCACACCGATCACGGGTTCGTCGCGGAGCACGGGGCGAGGGTAGGGCCGCACCGCTCAGGCGATGCGCCGGGGTGGGCCCGCCCAGCGCCCGGGCGGCGCGGGCAGCTCGGCCAGCAGGGCGGCCAGCTGCACGGGGTAGACGGTCTCGGCGGTGCCGGCCAGCTCGTCCGGGGTCCACCAGCGCACGTCGGTGAGGGTGGCCAGCTCCAGGGGCGTCCACCGCTCGCGCGACAGCTCCGCCGGGGCGTGCGGGCGGTGCACGAAGAACTCCTCGTGCTGGCGGCAGGGCTGCCCCAGGTACGGGAAGTCGGCGGTGCGCACCCACACCGGGCCGGTGAGGTCGGCGGGCGCGACCACCAGGCCGGTCTCCTCCAGCAGCTCGCGGGCGGCGGCCTCGCGCGCCGGCTCCCCCGGGGCGCGACCGCCGCCGACGGTGAACCACCACGACCGCCCGGGGGCGGTGGGGTCGGTGCCGCGCACGAGCAGCACGCGGCCCGCGCCGTCGAGGACGACGACGCGGGCCGCGCTGCGGGTGCGGGTGCCGTCGGGGTCGGTGCCCCACTCCGGCCCCAGCGGGTCCTGCTCGCTCAGCGGGTCACCAGCCGCGGGTGGCCAGGCGGTGCGGCTCCGGGATCGCCTCGACGTTCAGGCCGACCATGGCCTCGCCCAGCCCGCGGGAGACCTTGGCCACCATGTCGGGGTCGTCGTGGAAGGTGGTGGCCTTCACGATGGCCTCGGCGCGCTTGACGGGGTCGCCGGACTTGAAGATGCCCGAGCCGACGAAGACGCCCTCGGCGCCCAGCTGCATCATCATCGCCGCGTCGGCCGGGGTGGCGATGCCGCCGGCGGTGAAGAGCACCACGGGCAGCTTGCCGCGCTCGGCGACCTCGCGGACCAGCTCGTAGGGGGCGGCGAGCTCCTTGGCGGCCACGTACAGCTCGTCGGGGGCCATCGAGCGCAGCCGGTTGATCTCGGCGCGGATGGTGCGCATGTGCGTGACCGCGTTGGAGACGTCGCCGGTGCCGGCCTCGCCCTTGGAGCGGATCATCGCCGCCCCCTCGGTGATGCGCCGCAGCGCCTCGCCGAGGTTGGTGGCCCCGCACACGAACGGCACGGTGAAGGCGTGCTTGTCGATGTGGTGCGCGTAGTCGGCGGGGGTGAGGACCTCGGACTCGTCGACGTAGTCCACGCCCAGGGACTGCAGCACCTGCGCCTCGACGAAGTGGCCGATGCGCGCCTTGGCCATCACCGGGATGGACACGGCGTCGATGATCGACTCGACCATGTCGGGGTCGCTCATGCGCGAGACGCCGCCCTCGGCGCGGATGTCGGCGGGCACGCGCTCCAGCGCCATGACGGCCACGGCACCGGCGTCGGCGGCGATCCTGGCCTGCTCGGCGGTGACGACGTCCATGATGACGCCGCCCTTGAGCATCTCCGCCATGCCGCGCTTGACGCGGTCGGTGCCGACGACGGGACCGGCGCCGGTGGCGCTCTCCGCCCACGGGACGGGGTGCCCGGCGCTGGGGGTGCTCTGGTCGGTGCTCACGGTGCTCGCGCCTCGCGGTTCCTGTGGGGTCTGCTCCGGGCTGCCCCGGACCTGGCGCGAGCATCCTACGAGCCGGGGGCGGCGCCCCCGCCCGGAGCTCCGTCCCCGGTGCCGTCGTCGAAGTCCGCCGTCTCCGGCAGGCGGGCGTGCCCGGCCAGCCGCGCCCAGCGCACCAGCCGCTTGGCGCGCAGGCGCCGCGCCTGCACGACGGCGTCGTTGTGGAAGCGGCGCGCCAGGCCGACCCGGTGCGCGGCGTCGCGCACGCGCACCAGCCG
>NZ_JAAALM010000355.1 GCF_009906395.1 Kineococcus indalonis | reverse complement strand
GGTCAGCCCGCGTAGTGGCAGGCGGCCTCGGGGGCGGTCTCGGCGCTGGTGGCGCGCACGGGCCGCAGTTCCGGTCGCATCGTCAGGCACGCGGCGCGGCGCGCCTCGTCGAGGCTGTCGAAGCGCTGGCAGCGGGTGTGGAAGGGGCACCCGGCCGGCGGGTTCGCCGGGCTGGGCAGGTCGCCGCGCAGCACGATGCGGCGCCGGTCCGCCTCCACGTCCGGGTCCGGCACGGGCACCGCCGACAGCAGCGCCTGCGTGTAGGGGTGGGCCGGGCGCTCGAAGACGTCGCGCACGTCGCCGACCTCCACGATCCGCCCCAGGTACATGACGGCGACCCGGTGGGCCAGGTGCCGCACCACCGACAGGTCGTGGGCGACGAACAGGTAGCTCAGGCCCATCTCCGCCTGCAGCTTCTGCAGCAGGTTCAGCACGCCGGCCTGGATGGACACGTCCAGCGCCGAGACCGGCTCGTCGAGGACGAGCAGCTTCGGGCGCACCGCCAGGGCCCGGGCGATGCCGATGCGCTGGCGCTGCCCGCCGGAGAAGTCCGCGGGGTAGCGGTCGGCGTGGTCGGGCTGCAGGCCCACGACCTCCAGCAGCTCGGCGACCCGGGCGCGGCGCTCCTCGGCGGGCACGCCCGCCGCCAGCAGGGGTTCGGCGACGACGTCGCCGACGGGCATGCGCGCGTCCAGCGAGCCCATGGGGTCCTGGAACACGATCTGCACGTCGCGGCGCAGCGCGCGCCGCTCGCGCGGCGTCAGCTGCCCCACGTCGCGCCCGCCCAGGCGCACCGTGCCGGACTGCGGGGACACGAGCTCCAGGATCTGGGTGATCATCGAGGTCTTGCCGCAGCCGGACTCGCCGACCACGCCCAGGCACTCCCCGGCGCGCACGTCGAAGCTGACGCCGTCGACGGCGTGCACGGTGCCGTAGCGGCGCCGGAACAGGGCCCCCTTGGTCAGGGGGTACTCGCGCACGAGGTCCTGCACCTCCAGGACGACCTCGCGCTCGGCGCGCGGGGCGCGCACCACCGGCTCGGGGGCCGGGGGACGGGCGAACACCGGCACCCCGCCGATGGCGCCGTCGCGGATCTCGTGGGCGCGGTGGCAGGCGGCCCGCCCCCCGGTGCCGGTCTCGGCCAGCGGGGGTTCCACCTGCGCGCACACCGGCACGGCCACCGGGCAGCGCGCGCGGAAGGGGCACCCGGTGGGCAGCGCGTGCAGCGCCGGCGGGGTGCCGGCGATGGGTACCAGCGGCTCGCCCTCGCGGTCGTCGGGGCGGGGCACCGCGCCGAGCAGCCCGAGGGTGTAGGGCATGCGCGGGCGGTGGTAGACGTCGCGCACCGCACCGGTCTCCACGGCCCGCCCGGCGTACATCACCGCCACGCGGTCGGCCATGCCGGCGACCACGCCGAGGTCGTGGGAGATCATCACGACCGCCGCGCCGGTGATCCGGCGCGCGGTGTCCAGCACCTCGAGCACCTGCGCCTGGATCGTCACGTCCAGCGCGGTGGTGGGCTCGTCGGCGATGAGCACGTCCGGGTCGTTGGCGATCGCCATGGCGATCATCGCGCGCTGGCGCATGCCGCCGGAGAACTCGTGCGGGTAGGCGCGCGCACGGCGGGCGGCGTCGGGGATGCCGACGGTGTCCAGCAGCTGCACGGCCCGCTCGGCGGCGGCCGAGCGTGAGAGGCCCTGGTGCACCCGCAGCGTCTCGGCGATCTGCTCACCGACCTGGTACACGGGCGTCAGCGCCGAGAGCGGGTCCTGGAACACCATGGCCACGGAGCCGCCGCGCACGCGCGCCAGCGCCCTGTCGCTCGCGCCGAGCAGTTCCTGGCCGCGGAAGGTGATGGAGCCGCGCACCTTCGCGCGCGGCGGCAGCAGCCCCATGACGGCCAGGGAGGAGACGGACTTGCCCGAGCCGGACTCGCCGACGATGCCCAGCACCTCGCCGGTGCGGACCTCGTAGCTCAGACCGCGCACGGCGTGCACGGTGCCGGCCTCGCTGGGGAACTCCACGTGCAGGTCCTCCACCCGCAGCAGGACCTCGCTCACCGTCCGCTCCTGCTGCTGGCCGGGTCGAACGCGTCGCGCAGCCCGTCGCCCACGAGGCTGACCGCGAGGGTGAACATGACGAGCAGACCTCCGGAGAACAGGAACAACCAGGGGAAGGTGAACGCCGACTCGGTGCCGGCGGCGATGAGGGTCCCCAGCGAGACGTCCGGCGCCTGCACGCCGAAGCCGAAGTAGGACAGGCTGGACTCGGAGATCACCGCGGTGGCCACCGTGATGGTGGCGTCGATGATCAGCAGGGAGGACATGTTGGGCAGGATGTGCCGGGCGATGATCGCGGCCGGGCCCACGCCGGAGTAGCGCGCCGCCTGCACGAACTCGCGCTCCTTCAGGCTCAGCGTCATGCCGCGCACGATCCGCGCGGTGATCATCCACGCGAACAGCGCGATGAGCAGGACGAGCACGAGCCAGCCCGAACGCCCCGCCGAACGGCTGAGGATCGCCACCAGCAGGAACGAGGGCACCACGAGCAGCAGGTCCACCACCCACATCAGGACGCGGTCGACCCAGCCGCCGAAGTACCCCGCGCACGCCCCCACCACGGAGGCGATGCCGGTGGAGAACAGCGCCACCAGCAGGCCGATGAGCAGCGACTTCTGCAGACCGCGCATGGTCTGCGCGAAGACGTCCTGGCCGATCTGCGTGGTGCCGAACCAGTGCTGCGGCGAGGGCGGCTGCAGGAACGCCTCGAAGTCCTTGTCCGTCCACGTCCAGCCCGTGATCGCCTTGTACACCACCGGGCCGGCGAAGGCGGCGAGGAACAGCAGGACGATGACGACCAGGCCGGCGACGGCCGTGCGGTTGCGCACGAACCGGCGCGTGACGAGCTTGCGCCGGCCCAGGGCGCGGTGGTGCGCGGCCACCTGCGCCGGGGACTCGGCCAGCGCCTCGACGACGTCGGCGGGTTCGGGTTGCGCGGTCACGGGGTGGGCCTTCCGGTTCGGGGCACGGCCGCGCTCACATCCGCACCCGCGGGTCCAGCAGGACGTAGAAGACGTCCGCGAGGAACCCGGAGACGAGGATGAACACGGCGGTGAACATGGTGACCGTCGCGACGACGTTCACGTCGTTGCGCGTGATGGAGTCGATGAGCCACTCGCCCATGCCGTGCCAGCCGAAGATCTTCTCGGTGAAGGTCGCGCCGACCGCCATCGTGCCGAAGGAGTACGCCAGCAGCGTGGCCATGGGGATGAGCGCGGTGCGCAGGCCGTGCCGGCGCAGCGCCGCCCCCCGGGTCAGGCCCTTGGCCTGGGCGGTGCGCAGGTAGTCGCTGCCGAGCACGTCGAGCATCGCGTTGCGCTGGTAGCGGCTGAAGTACGCGATCTGACCCAGCGCGATGGACAGCGTCGGCAGGATCAGGTGGGCCACCTGGTCCCAGGCGACCGTGGCGAACGAGCCGGTCAGGTTCGGCGTCTCGAAACCGGTGTAGAAGAGCACCGTGCTGCCTGCGGCGTTGTTCAGGCTCAGCGCGCCGTACTTCAGCAGCACCGCCGTGAAGAACACCGGCGTGGCGATCATGATGAACGAGAAGACGGTGATGGCCCGGTCGGACAACCGGTACTGGCGCACCGCCGAGACCACGCCGGCGGCGATGCCGACCACCGCGCCGATGATCGAGCCGACGAGCAGCAGGCGTGTGCTGACCAGCGCGCGGGTGCCGAGCTCGCCGGTGACCGGCCGGTTGTCGATGGTCTGCCCGAAGTCGCCCTGCACGACGCCGGAGACCCAGTGCCCGTACCGCTCGAGCAGCGGGTCCTTGTCGTTGACGCCGATGTCGCTCAGCTGCTGGTCGACGACGGCGGCCGGCGGAGCCGGGTTGCGGCCCGCGTAGTTGGACCGTGGATCGAGGCTCAGCGACGCCACGAAGTACCCGATCGTGGTCGCGACGAGCACGAGCACGAGGTAGTTCAGCAGTCGCCTGAGGAGGAACCCTGCCACGCATCTCCCTGTCGAAAGCGGCGTCCGGGCCCCCGTCGGCCTCGGCGCCGGAGGCACCCTAGGCACGGCTGTTGCCGCGGCACAAGAACTCTCGGCGAGTATCTCTTGCCCGAGCGTACTGCCGTGGTGTTAACCGGATGTTTCACCGCGAACGGCCGGGGAACCCCTCCCCGGAACCGGTGAGGCCAGGCTCACCTCAGCCGCTCCGCCGGACCGCGCCCCCTCCCGCACCGGCTCGCCCGGCCGCCGACGGGCGCCGCCGGGCTGCCCGGGGCCCTCCTGCACGGGGA
>NZ_JAAALM010000354.1 GCF_009906395.1 Kineococcus indalonis | reverse complement strand
CCTCGCGCCCGGCCGGCGGGTGGGGTTCACCTGGCGCCCGCGCTGCGGGCGCTGCGAGCCGTGCGTGACGGGGCGGCCGGTGATGTGCGTGTACGGGCGGGTGCAGGCGCGCAGCGGCGGGCTGCTGGACGGCACCAGCCGGCTGCGCCGCGGCGCCGAGGAGCTGCACCACTTCCTGGGCGTCTCCTGCTTCGCCGAGCGCGCCGTCGTCTCGCGCGGGGCCGTGGTGGCGCTGCCGGAGGACGTGCCCGCCGCCGTGGCCGCCGTGGCCGGCTGCGCGGTCGTCACCGGCGTCGGCGCGGTCGTCAACGTCGCCGCGGCCGACGGCTCCCTGGCGGGGCGCTCGGTGCTCGTCGTCGGCGCCGGCGGCGTGGGCCTGTCCGCCGTGCTGGGCGCGGTGCTGGTGGGCGCCGGGGAGGTCGTGGTGGTGGACCTGTCCGCCGAGAAGCTGGCGCTGGCGCGCGCGGTGGGCGCCACCGCCACCGTGGACGCCACCGGGCTGGCCGCCGGCGACGTGGTCGCGGCGGTGCAGGAGCTCACCGGCGGCGGCGCCCACGTGGCCGTGGAGGCCGTGGGCGCCCCGGCCGCGCTGCGGCAGGCGTTCTCGGCGCTGCGCCCGGGCGGCACGGTGGTGGCCGTGGGGCTGTCCTCGGTGGACGCCACCGTGGCGGTGCCCGTCAACGAGCTGGTGCAGCAGCAGAAGCGCCTGGTGGGCAGCCTGTACGGCTCGGCCAACCCGGCCGTGGACCTGCCGCGGCTGCTGGCGCTGCACCGCGCCGGCCGCCTGCCCCTGGACGACCTGCTGGGCGGCTCGTACCCGCTGGAGGGCGTCGCCGACGCCTACGAGGACCTGCGCGCCGGCGCCGTCGGGCGCGCCGTGCTGCTGCCGGGGGCGGCCGCGTGAGCCGGTTCGCGACCTACCCCAGCCTGCGCGGGGCCGTGGTGCTCGTCAGCGGCGGGGCCAGCGGCCTGGGCGCGGAGTTCGTCGCGCAGTTCGCCGCCCAGGGCGCGCGCGTGGCGTTCGTGGACGTGCAGGACGGCCCGGCGCGGGAGCTGGCCGACGCGGTGGCCGCCACCGGCGCGCCGCGGCCGCTGTTCCGGCGCGCCGACGTCACCGACCTGGAGGGGTACCGGCGCGTCATCGCGGAGGTGGCCGGCGAGCTGGGGCCGGTGACGGTGCTCGTGAACAACGCCGCGGTGGACACCCGCCGGCGCACCGCGGACGTCGACGTGGCCGCGTGGGACGCCGGGATGCGCGTGAACCTGGACCACCACTTCTTCGCCGCCAGCGCGGTGGCGCCGATGATGCGCGCCGCCGGCGGCGGCTCGATCGTCAACCTCGGCTCCATCAGCACCCACGTCAAGCTGCGCGACCTGGTGGTCTACCGCACCGCGAAGGCGGCGGTGGAGGGGCTGACGCGGGCGCTGGCGCTGGAGCTGGGCGCGGACTCGATCCGCGTGAACTGCGTCATCCCCGGGTGGGTGATGACGCCGCGGCAGCTGCGCGACTGGGTGGACGCCGAGGCCGAGGCGGTGCTGGACCGCGAGCAGGCGCTGCCGCTGCGGGTGCAGCCGCAGGACCTGGCGCGGCTGGTGCTGTGGCTGGCGGCGGAGGACAGCAGGGCCTGCACGGGTCAACGGTGGATCGTGGACGGAGGGTGGATGTGATGGGCACCGAGGGAGGGGGCGCACCGCAGCGGCGGCGCAGCCGGGCGTGGTTCGGCGCGTCCGGGCGCGCGGGGATGCTGCACCGCTCGTGGATGCGCAACCAGGGCTACGGCGCGGAGGTGTTCGACGGGCGCCCGGTCATCGGCATCGCCACCACCTGGTCGGAGCTGTCGCCGTGCAACGCGCACCTGGACCGGGTGGCCGAGGCCGTCAAGCGCGGCGTGTGGATGGCCGGCGGTTTCCCGCTCGTCTTCCCGGTGATGTCCACCGGCGAGACGATCATCAGGCCCACCGCGATGCTGTACCGCAACCTCATGGCGATGCAGGCGGAGGAGCTCATCCGCGGCAACCCGCTGGACGGGGTGGTGCTGCTGTCAGGCTGCGACAAGACGACGCCGGCGCTGCTCATGGCGGCCGCCAGCGTGGACCTCCCGGCCGTCATGGTCACCGGCGGCCCGATGCTCAACGGCAAGTTCCGCGGCGAGGACGTCGGCTCGGGCACCCACGTGTGGCGCTACGAGGCGGAGGTGAAGGCCGGGCGCATGAGCGCGGCCGAGGGCGCGGTCGCCGAGGGCTGCATGGCCCGCTCCGCCGGGCACTGCATGACGATGGGCACCGCCTCGACGATGGCGTGCGTGGCCGAGGCGCTGGGGATGCAGCTGCCCGGTTCCTCCGGCTGGCCGGCCGTGGACGCGCGCCGCGGCGAGACCGCCCAGGCGGCCGGGCAGCGCATCGTGGCGATGGTCGAGGAGGACCTGCGCCCCAGCGCGGTGATGACGCGCGCCGCGTTCGAGAACGCGATCCGCACCACCGCCGCCATCGGCGGGTCCACCAACGCCATCGTGCACCTGCTCGCCCTGGCCGGGCGCCTGGGCGTGCCCCTGTCGATGGAGGACTTCGACGAGCTGGCGCGCGAGGTGCCCACGGTCGTGGACCTCATGCCCTCGGGGTGCTTCCTCATGGAGGACTTCTGCTACGCCGGCGGCCTGCCGGCGGTGCTGCGCGAGCTGGCCGAGAACGGCCTGCTGAACACCGGGGCGGTCACCGTGACCGGCCGCAGCGTCGGCGAGCTGGTGGCCGACGCGGAGTGCTGGGACCGCCGCGTCATCCGGGGGTTCTCCGAGCCCCTGCAGCCGGCCGGTTCCGGCACCGCCGTGCTGCGCGGGAACCTGTGCCCGCGCGGGGCGGTGCTCAAGCAGTCCGCGGCCTCCCCGCACCTGCTCAAGCACACCGGGCGCGCGGTGGTGTTCGACTCCCCCGAGGAGTACCACGCCGTGTGCGACGACGAGGACCTCGACATCAGCGCCGACGACGTCATCGTCGTGCGCGGCGCCGGGCCGCGCGGCTACCCGGGCATGCCGGAGGTGGCCAACGTGCCGCTGCCGGCGAAGCTGCTGCGCGCCGGGGTCACCGACATGGTGCGCATCAGCGACGGGCGCATGAGCGGCACCGGGTTCGGCGCCGTCGTGCTGCACGTGGCGCCGGAGGCCGCCGTGGGCGGGCCGATCGGCCTGGTGCGCACCGGCGACGTCATCACCCTCGACGTGCCCGCGCGCCGGCTGGACGTGCACCTGTCCGAGGAGGAGCTGGCCGCGCGCGAGCCGTCCTGGCAGCGGCGCAGCGGCGTGCCCGAGGGCGGCTGGCCGTGGCTGTACGCCGAGCACGTCCTGCAGGCCGACGAGGGCGCGGACCTGGACTTCCTGCGCGGCGCGCGCGGCAGCGCCGTCCCGCGCGACTCGCACTGACCCCGCACCGGGCCAGCCGCACGACAGCACCCGCACGAGAGCACCCGACGGACGGAGCGACGAGCGTGAGCAGCGAACCCCGGGCGCGACCCGCGGGCACCTCAGGCGGCGGGCGACCAGCCCGGCGGCAGCAGCCGCAGGACGGTGCCGTCGCGGTCGGCCAGCGCGCGCCCGGGCCCGCCGGTCGGCCCGCCCGGCAGGTCGCCGGGCAGGTCGCGCCCGCCGGCGGCCAGGACGGCCGCGGCCGCACCGTCCACGTCGGCGGTGCTCAGGGCCACCGCCCGCAGCCCGCGGCGCGGCACGTCCAGCGCCGCGGGCGGCAGCGGGGGCACGTCGTAGGAGAACACCTCCAGCACCCCCTCGCCGGCGGCGAGGTAGCTGCGCACGTACCCGCGCTCGTCGCCGGGGTGCGGCACCTGCCCCAGCCGTCCCAGGCCCAGGCCCTCGCCGTACAGGGCCAGGGCCGCGTCCAGGTCGGCGACGGTGGTGGCGGCGTGGTCCAGGCGCAGGGCGTCGTCGCCGGGCTCGCGCCGGTCGCGCTCGCGCCGGGCGGCGACCTGCTGCTCGTCCCAGACGGTGGTGTAGCGCAGCGGGCGGGACACCAGTTCCACCAGCGCGCCGTCGGGGTCGGTGAAGAACACGATGCGCACGTCGCCCAGCGCGGTCATCGGCGCGATGGTGAACTCCACGCCCGCCGCCCGCAGCCGCGGCGCCCAGGCGTCGAGCGCGCCGACCGCCGCGTCGAGCGCGGGAGGGGGGCGTCGTGCTCGGCCTGAACGTGCGCTTCGACCTGCGCGACGAGGACGCGGCGCGCCGCTTCGACGCGCTGCTGGCGGAGCTGCCGGTGCTGACCACCGCCGTGCGCGTGGAGGAGGTGGTCCCCACCCACCCCGCAGACCTGCCCCGGCGC
>NZ_JAAALM010000353.1 GCF_009906395.1 Kineococcus indalonis | reverse complement strand
CCCCCGCCGGCGCCACCACCGGCCCCGGCCGCCCGGCCGCCCCGGGCGGGGGTCCGGCCCGCTCCGCCCGCAGGCCGGGCGCGCCGCTGGGCGGGGCCACCCGCACCGTGGGCCTGGTGCTGGCGCTGGCCGTGCTGTGCGCGGTGGGCGTGGCCACCGCGGGCGAGAGGTTCGCCAGCGTGGACAACGTCATGACGATCCTGCGCCTGGCGGCGGTCTACGGCGTGCTCAGCATCGGCATGACGTTCGTCATCACCGGCGGCGGCATCGACCTGTCCATCGGTTCCGTCCTGGGCCTGGCCTCCATCTGGGCCAGCACCGTGGCCACGCAGACCATCGCGCAGGACACCCACTGGGGCGTGATGGTGTTCACCGCGCTGGCGGTCGGCGCCGTGTGCGGGCTCGTCAACGGCGTGCTCATCGCCTACGGCCGGGTCGTGGCGTTCATCGCCACGCTGGCGATGATGGTCGCCGCCCGCGGCCTGGCCGAGATCATCGCCAACCGGCAGACGCAGATCGTGGAGGTCGACGCGTTCCTCGACGTCTTCCGCGCCGACGTCCTGGGCGTCTCGGTGTCGGTGTGGATCTTCGCGGTCGTGGCCCTGCTCGGCTGGTTCGTGCTGAACCGCACCACGTTCGGGCGGCGCACCGTGGCCGTGGGCGGCAACCCCGAGGCCGCCCGCCTGGCCGGCATCCGCGTGCAGCGGCACACCGCGGCCCTGTACGTGCTCGCCGGGCTCACCGCCGGCGTCGCCGCGGTGATGATGCTCGCGCGCACCGGTTCCGGCTCCTCCACGCACGGGATGCTCTACGAGCTGGACGCCATCGCCGCCGTCGTCGTCGGCGGCACCCTGCTCGCCGGCGGGCGCGGCAGCATCGCCGGCACCGTGCTGGGCGTGCTCATCTTCTCCACGCTGACGAACGTGTTCGTGCAGAACAACCTGTCCACGTCGGCGCAGTCCCTCACCAAGGGCGTCATCATCGTCGTCGCCGTCCTGCTGCAGCAGCAGTTCGCCGCCCGCGCCCGCCGCACCTGACCGAACGCCCGGCCGCCCGCGACCCCGCACCCGCTCGCCACCGACGTCGAGGAGGACCCCCGTGCCCGTTCCCGTCCCCACCACCGCGCGCCACCGCTGGAGCACGGCGCTGGCCGCCGCGGCCGCCGGCGCGCTGCTGCTCAGCGGCTGCACGTCCAACACCCCGGCCGAGGAGGACGCGCCCCCGGCGCAGGGCGCCGGCGGTGCGGGCGGCGGCGCCAACGACGAGCCGGGCCAGCAGGTCGTCATCGGGTTCTCCGCGCCCGCCGCCGACCACGGCTGGATGGGGGCCATCACCTCCGCCGCGCGCGCGGAGGCCGAGAGGTACGACGACGTCGAGCTGCGCGTCGCCGAGGGCACCAACGACGTGAACCTGCAGATCAGCCAGGTCGAGCAGTTCATCAACGAGGACGTGGACGCCATCGTCCTGCTGCCCTACGACGGCGCCGCCCTCACCGAGGTCGCCACCCGCGCCACCGAGGCCGGCATCACGGTCGTCAACGTCGACCGGGAGTTCTCCAGCCCGGCCGCCGCGCGGGTCACCGTCCTGGGCGACAACTACGGCATGGGCGTGTCCGCCGGCACCTACGTGTGCGAGCGGCTCGGGGACCGCCCCGGCGCGGTCGTCGCCGAGATCGCCGGCATCGACTCCCTGCCGCTGACGCAGGACCGCAGCCGCGGCTTCTCCGACGCGCTGCAGGACTGCGGGCTGGAGGTGGCCAACCGGGTCGCGGCGGACTTCACCGTCCAGGGCGGCCAGGCGGCCGCCGCGAACCTGCTGCAGGCCGCCCCGCGCATCGACGCGCTGTGGAACCACGACGACGACCAGGGCGTCGGGGTCATGGCGGCCATCGAGGAGGCCGGCCGCGACGAGTTCCTCATGGTCGGCGGCGCCGGCTCGCGCAACGTCATGGAGGAGATCCGCGCTGGCGACTCCGTGCTGGAGGCGACCGTGGTCTACCCCTCCACCCAGGCCGCCGACGGCGTGCGCCTGGCCCGCCTCGTCGAGCAGGGCAAGGCGCTGGGCGACCTCGTGGAGGTGGAGGTGCCGCGCACCGTGCAGCTGTACGCCCCGGTCGTCACCGCCGAGAACGTCGAGCAGTACCTGCCCACCGCCTTCGACTCCTGAGCGGCGCGCGGGGCGCGGGATCACCACCCGGCGCCCCGCGCCGGCTCAGGGGGCGGTGGTGAGCAGGCGGTGCCCGGCGAGCCCGACGAGCAGGCCGGGCACGGCGGCCAGCAGGCCCAGCCCGGCGGTGCCGTGCGCGGCCACCAGCCCGGCCACGGCCAGCACCACCCCCAGGACCGCCAGCAGCAGCCCGAGGTCGCCGGCGGGGTCGGTGCAGCCGGCCGCGGGGGTGCTCGCCCGCGGCGCGGGCCGTTCGTCCGTCACGCCCCCTCGATCGCGGGGGCGCGGCGCGCGTTACCGCCACCGGCCCCCGTTCACCCGGTCGGCCTCAGCGCGCGCGGGGCCGGTGGCGGGCGCTGCGGGCGACCTCCAGGCGCACGCGGGCGCGGGCGTCGGCGCGCCCCAGCACGTGCGCCAGGTCGCCGGTGACGGCGTCGGCGGCCGAGACCACCTCGGCCAGGTCGGCGTCGGGCTCCACGGTGGCCTTGAGGGCGACGACGAGGCGGCCGCGCTCGTGCAGCACCCGCGCGCTCGCCGAGCGCACCCCCGGCGCCCGGGCCAGGACCTCGGCGGCGGTGTCGGCGGCGCCGTCGGGCTCGATGAGCAGGCGCGCGCCGCGGGTGGAACCGGGCAGCGCCAGCGCGCCGACCCCGCGACGGGGCAGGTGCGCCAGCAGCCACCACAGCGCCAGCAGGACCAGGACCACCCCGGCGCCCCCGGCGGCCCACGGCCACCAGGCGGCGGCGAGGACGTCGCCGGCCGCGCCGGTGCGCACCCGCTGCGGGACGCCGGGCCACGGGCGCGCCAGCCAGCCGGGGTACCAGGCCGCCGCGGCCAGGCCCACGACCAGCAGCACCAGGCCGAGCAGGAGGGCCGCCAGGCGGTCCAGGGCCAGCACGGATCGGCTCACGGCTCGTTCCTCTCGTCGTCGTCGCCGGTGCGCACGCGCACGCTCACCCGGGGCGGGGTGCGCAGCGGGGCCAGGGCCCCGGTGACGGCGGCGCTGACCTGCTCGCGCACGTCGCCGGTGCCGTGCACGGTCACGGTGACCGCGCGGCGGGTGGCGCTGGAGGACGCCGAGAGCACCCCGTCGACCTCGCGGGCCGCTCCCGAGGCCAGGCGGGCGAGGTCGCGCACGTGCACGAACACGCCTGTGCCGGCGGCCAGCGGCACGGTCCTGCGCGAGCGCGGGCGCAGCGCGCTGACGACCAGCCACAGCCCGAGCAGGGCCACGGCCAGGCCGGCGGGGACCAGCCACCACGCCGCGGAGAGGCCGTCCAGGCCCCCGGCGGCGGCCGGCAGCCACGCCGAGCCGCCCAGGGCGCCGGCGGCCACGAGCGCCTCGCGGCCCAGCAGCAGGCCGAGCGCCAGCAGCAGCACGGCCAGCAGCGGGCCGACCACGCCGATGCGCCCGCTGCCGGTGGCCTGCGCGGCGGGCGGCATCGGCGGGCGCACCGCGCTCAGGCTGGTGCCGGTGCTCGCGCCGGTGGGGGTGGTGATGTCGTCGCTCCAGCTCACCGCACCCGCCTCCCGGGGGTGGTGGCCAGCGCCACCTCGGCGACGGTGACGTGGACGCCGTCGGCGCGCACGCCGGCCAGCACCCGCAGCCGCTCGCCGACGTGCTCGCGCACGGCGGCGGCGACCTCGGCGGCCGCGTACGGCCACACGGTGACGACCTCGACGTGCACCCGGGCGCGGTGACCGGCGACCTCGCAGCGTACGCGCGGGTGCTCGCGCCCCAGCGCACCGCCGATGGCGCCGGTGATCGCCGCGGTGGTGGAGCGGGCGGGGGTGCCGCGCGGGGCGACGCCCTCGACCTCCAGCGCGGCGGCCTGCGCGATGCGCTGCACCGCGCGGTCGGCGACGTGCAGGTGCCCGCGCCCGCCCGTCTCCGCGGCGGCCTGCGGGCTGGGGGCCGGTGACGGTGCGCGCACGGCGGGGCGCGCCTCAGCCACGGCCACGACCGGGCAGCAGGGCGGCCAGGTCGATCTTGCCCTGCAGGTGCGCACCGACGACGTAGCCGACGGCGGCGAAGAGCAGGGACAGGACCAGCCAGTCGAAACCGCCCTGGATCGTGATCAGGGCGAGCAGGAGGCCGGCGAAGATGCCGACGGTCGAGGGGGACACGTCTTCCTCCTTCGAGGGGGGTGCGGGGACGGGT
>NZ_JAAALM010000352.1 GCF_009906395.1 Kineococcus indalonis | reverse complement strand
CCGTCGCCGCCGCCGTCCTCGCCGCGGGGCGCGGCGACGGGGGCGGCGCAGCCGGCCGTCGCCGGCGCCGGCGGCTTCACCGCCGCCGTGGCCGTGGTGGACGTCGACGCGGTGTGGCTGCCCGACGGCACCCGCCGGCCCCTGACCGGACCGGTGCGGCACCTGGGCGACCTGGAGCAGCTCGGCCGCGAGCTGGGCCTGGGGTGCCCACCCGTGAAGTGGCGGCGCAACCCCGAGGCCGGTCACGTCGTGCCCACCGCCGCGCTGTGGCAGCGCCTGGGCGTCGACGTCACCGCGGTGCCCGGCCGCGACGACAAGCGCCGCGCCTGGCTGGAGGCCGTCAGCGTCGAGCTGCCCGCCCTGACCGACGCCGCCGCCGAGGGGTGGGTCTTCGGCACCGGCCGCGGCGCCCCGCAGCTGCGCGGCCTGAACCGCCTGCGCCGCAGCGGCACCGAGCGCGGCAGCGTGGTGGTGGTGTGCCTGCCGGCGATGGACCCCAGCCTGCCCGGCCTGCGCGAGGGCCGGGACGGCGCCCCGGCGCAGATCGCCCGGCGCCTGCAGCTGTTCGCCGACGCCGTGGGGATCCCCTTCCGCGGAGCCATCTCCACGGGCATGGACCTGCTGGACCTGGTGATGCCGCTGGAGCGCAAGCGCGGCTGGGACGTCGTGGACCACGACGGCGTCGGGCCCGCCCACGTCGGCATGCTCGACGGCGTCTTCGACTGGACCCGCCGGCCCGAGGCCCACGAGGCCGCCCTGGGGTACCTGCACGCCTACGACCGCAACGGCGCCTACCTGGCCGCCTGCTCCTCCGTCCTGCTCGGCCTGGGCGCTCCCGAGCACCTCTCGCCCGCACCGGGGGCCGGCGGGGTCCCCTTCGACGACAAGCGCGCCGGCTGGTGGCAGGTCGTGGTGCCCGGGGTGGGGGACCGGCGCGTGCCCGACGTGCTCGACCCCGCCGGCGACGGCGCGGGGCAGCAGCGGTGGGTGACCACCACGACCCTGGCGTACGCCGTCAAGGAGCAGGGCTTCACCGGTGACGTGCTGCAGGCCTGGGCGTGGCCGGCCGAGCGCTCCTCACGGCTGCTGGAGCCGTGGTACCGCGTCCTGCGCGACGCCCGCACCGTCCTGATGCAGAACCCCGACCCCGAGGCCGCGGTGGTGCTGCAGCTGCTGAAGGAGGTCTACAAGCGCACCAACGGCTGGTTCGCCGCCTCCGCCGCGCGGGGCACGCGCGCCTTCCAGCCGTACTGGCACCACGCCATCCGCGCGGCCAGCAAGGTCGGCATGCTGCACACGGTGAACGCCGTGGGTGCCCAGAGCGGCACCTGGCCCCTGGTGGTCGCCGACACCGACGTGCTCGCCTACGCCAGCGACAGCGACGACCCCGTCGCCGCCTGGCCGGGGCGCGACCAGGGCAAGAGCCGGCTGGGCTCCAAGCTGGGCCCCTCCCTCGGCGGGTACAAGCCCTACCGCAGCGGCCCGCTGGCCGCGCAGCTGCCGCACCTGACCGGTGGGGGCTGGCGCGGTCGCGACGACCTGCTCGACGTGCGCGAGTGGACCACCCGCGGCAGCACCACAGCAAGCACCACAGCAAGCACCACAGCAAGCACCACAGCAAGCACCGCGGGCAGCGCCGCCGGCGCCGGGCGCGTCACGAGATCGTCCACGTGCTGGAACACCGGCGAAACACCCTGTGCCTACCGTGGCCGGATCGTATACGTTCCCCGGACGCCAGCCGGTGAGGGAGGACTCCCGTGACCACCAGGACGACAGCGCGCGCAGGCGCCGCGGCCGCCGCGCTGCTCAGCCTCGCCGCGTGCGTGCCCGTGCAGCCGGTGCGCCCGGCGCCCCCGCGCGAGGACGTCACGGGCGTGCCGGCCGGCGCGCGCGCCGTGCGCGAGGGCGGTGACCTCGTCATGGGGCTCTCGTCCGAACCGGACCGCCTCGACCCCACGACCTCCTCCTCGCTGTACACGCGCTACGTCATGAACGCCGTGTGCGAGAAGCTCTACGACATCGACGCCGCCGGGAACGTCGTCCCGCAGCTCGCCGCGGCGCTGCCGGCCGTCTCGCCCGACGGGCTGACCGTGACGATCCCGGTGCGCACCGACCCGGTGTTCGCCGACGGCACGCCCTTCGACGCCTCCGCGGTGGCCACCACCCTGCAGCGCCACCTCACGCTGCAGGGTTCCACCCGCAAGAGCGAGCTGGGCCCGGTGGAGGAGGTCAGCGCCCCCGACCCGGCCACCGTGGTCGTGCGCTACTCGCGGCCGTTCTCCCCGCTCACCGCGGCGCTCGCCGACCGCGCCGGGATGGTCATGTCGCCCACCGCGCTGGCCGAGCGGGGCGAGGACTTCGGCGACCACCCGGTGTGCGTGGGCCCGTTCAGGTTCGCCGAGCGCGTGCCGCAGACCTCGATCACCGTCGAGCGCGACCCGCTGTACTACGCCGCCGACGAGGTCCACCTGGACACCATCACCTACCGCATCATGAACGACGCGAACATCCGCGCCGCGAACCTGCGCTCCGGCGACGTGCAGGTGGCCGACTCCCTCTCCCCGCAGGACGTCGACGCGCTGTCCCGCGAGGAGGGCACCGGGCTGCTGCAGACCGGTTCCTACGGGTACCAGGCGGTGACGTTCAACGTCGGCAACACCGCCGGCGCCGGGGAGCCGCCGGGCCGCATCGACACGCCGCTGGCGAGCGACCCGCGCCTGCGCCAGGCGTTCTCCCTGGCGGTGGACCGCACCGCCCTGGTGAACTCCGTCTTCAACGACTACTACGACCCCGCCTGCTCGTTCCTCTCGCCGGACAGCACGTTCTCCACCCCCGCCAGCGAGGCGTGCCCGCCGCACGACCCGGCGCGCGCCAAGCAGCTGCTCACCGAGGCCGGTGTGGAGCTGCCGCACCGCATCCGCCTGGCCACCTCCAACACCGCCGACTCCCTGCGCCTGGCCCAGGCCCTGCAGGCCAGCGTCGCCGAAGCCGGTTTCGAGGTCGTCATCGAGCCGATCGAGTACTCCACGCTGCTGGACGTGCAGTCCGCCGGCGACTTCGAGGCCGTGCAGCTGGGCTGGTCCGGGCGCGTGGACCCGCACGGGAACACCAACAGCTTCCTGACCACCGGCGCGGGCAGCAACTACTCCGGCTACTCCAGCCCCGAGGCCGACGACCTCGTGCGGCGGGCCTCGCAGAGCACCGACCCCGCCGAGCGCGCACGGCTGTACGGCGAGCTCGTGCGGGTGGTGCAGCGCGACAACCCGATCGTCTACCTGTACCGGGTGCGCAGCATCACCGGCTACGTCGCGCAGGGCGAGCGGGCCGTGGCCGGCATCGAGACCTACTCCGACGGCGTGGTGCGGCTGGGCCGCGCCGCGTTCCTGCGGACCGAGCAGTGAGGAGGGGACCGTGGCACGCTTCCTGCTGACCCGCGTGTGGCAGAGCGCCGTGACGCTGCTGCTCGCGTCGGTCGTGGTGTTCGCCGGGGTGCGCGCCCTGCCGGGCGACCCGGCCCTGGCCGCCGCCGGGGAGGAGGCCACCCCCGAGACCGTGGCCGCCGTGCGCGCCGAGCTGGGCCTGGACCAGCCGGTGTGGGTGCAGTACTGGCGCTTCCTCACCGACCTCGCCTCCGGCGACCTGGGCACCTCCGTGCGCACCGGCACCCCGGTGACCGAGCTCATCGGCGCCACGCTGCCGGTGACGGCGTGGCTGTCGGCGTACGCGCTGCTGGTGGCCGTGGTCGTCGGCCTGGGCGCCGGCGTCCTGGCCTCCGTCAGGCGCGGCTGGGCGGAGTTCTCGCTGAACTCGCTGTCCCTGCTGGGGCTGAGCGTGCCCAGCTTCTGGCTGGGGCTGCTGGCGATCCTCTACCTCGCCGTCGGCGCCGGGTGGTTCCCCGCCTCCGGGTACGTCTCGCCCGCGGAGGACCCGCTGCGGGCCCTGCACCACCTGACGCTGCCCGCCCTCGTGCTCGGCGCGGGCACGGCCGCGGTGGTCATGCGGCAGACGCGCGCGTCGATGCTGCAGAACCTCACCGCCGACTACGTGCGCACCGCCCGCGCCGGGGGCGCCTCCCGCTCGCGCGTCGTGCTGCGCTTCGCGCTGCGCAACTCCCTCGTCGTGGTCGTCACCCTCGTCGGCCTGCAGCTCGGCGGGCTGGTCTCCGGGGCCGTCGTCACCGAGCGCATCTTCGGCCTGCCCGGGTTCGGCAAGCTCACCCTGGACTCGGTGTTCAGCCGCGACTACCCCGTCATCGAGGGCGTCGTGCTCGTCGTCACCCTCGCCTACGTCCTCATCAACCTCGCGGTCGACGTGCTCTACACGGTGCTCGACCCGCGCATCCGCGTCGCGGGAGGCCCCCGGTGACCACACCCCCCACACCC
>NZ_JAAALM010000351.1 GCF_009906395.1 Kineococcus indalonis | reverse complement strand
GCCCCGCTCCGCTCGCGCCGCACCGCGCTGGGCCTCGTCCTGGGCGGCCTGGCCGTCACCGCCGCCGGCTGCGTGCAGGGGGAGTCCTCCGGCGGCTCGGGCTCCGCCTCGGGTTCGGGTCCCGGTGCCGGGGGCGCCTCCGGGCGCGTGCGCCTGGACTACGCCCTCTACAACCCGCTGAGCCTGGTGGTGCGCCAGCGCCGGATCCTGGAGGACGCCGGCCTGGAGGTCGTCTGGGAGCAGTCCCTGGGCAGCAACAAGGCCAACGAGTTCCTGCGCAACGACAACCTCGACGTCGCCAGCACGGCCGGCTCGGCGGTGCTGCAGGCGCGCGCGAACGGCTCGGCGGTGCAGACGATCACCGTGTACTCCCAGCCGGAGTGGACCGCCCTGGTGGTGGCGGAGGGCTCCGCCCTGCAGGACGTCGCCGCGCTGCGCGGCAAGCGGATCGCCGCCACCACCGGCACCGACCCGTACTTCTTCCTGCAGCAGGCGCTGGCCGAGGCGGGCCTGTCCGCCGCCGACGTGGAGATCACCAACCTGCAGCACGCCGACGGGCGCGCGGCGCTGGAGCGCGGCGACGTGGACGCCTGGGCGGGCCTGGACCCCAACATGGCCGCCTCGCAGCTGCAGGCCGGCTCGCGCCTGCTGTACCGCAACGTGGCGTTCAACACCTTCGGGATGCTCAACGCCCGCGAGCAGTTCCTGCAGGACTCCCCGGAGCTGGCGCAGCAGGTCGCCGACGCGTACGGGCAGGCCCGCACGTGGGCGATCGAGAACCCGCAGGAGCTGGCCGCGCTGTACGCCGAGCAGGCGCAGCTGACGCCGGAGGTCGCGCAGCTGGTGCTGGAGCGCACCGGCTTCGACATCGACCCGGTGCCGGGCGAGGCGCAGCGCGAGGTGCTGGAGGCGATCGTGCCGCTCATGGCGTCCTCGGGCGACGTGGACTCCGAGGACGCCGCCGGCCGGGCCCTCGACGGGCTGTTCGCCCCGCAGTTCGCGCAGGGGGCGATCGCCTCCGCCTCCCCGTCGGTGCCCTCGTGAGCACCGCGACGCGCCCGGCGCCCGCGGCGCCGGCGGCCGGCGCGGTGCGCCGGCGCCCGCGCTGGCTGCTGGGGGCGGTGCTGCCGCTGCTGCTGCTGGCGGCGTGGCAGCTCACCTCCACCCTGGGGGTGTTCAGCGCGAACCAGATGCCGCCGCCGGCGGGCGTGCTGCGCGCCGCGCAGCGGCTGTGGGGCACCGGCGACCTGCAGACGAACATCGCCATCAGCGTCCAGCGGGTGTTCATCGGCTTCGCCTGCGGCGCCCTGATCGGCGTGGTCCTGGGGGGCCTGACCGGCCTGTCCCGGCTGGCCTCGGAGCTGCTCTCGCCGACGCTGGGCGCGCTGCGCGCAGTGCCCTCGCTGGCGTGGGTGCCGCTGCTGTCGCTGTGGATCGGCATCGGGGAGACGCCGAAGGTCGTGCTCGTCGCGATCGGCGCGTTCTTCCCGGTGTTCACGACCGTGTTCTCCGCGCTCTCGCACCTGGACCCGGCGCTGGTGGAGGTCGGCCGCGCGTTCGGCCGCCGCGGCCTGCGGCTGTTCACGGAGATCCTGCTGCCGGCCACGGCCCCCTCGCTGCTGTCGGGCCTGCGCCTGGCGCTGGCGCAGAGCTGGCTGTTCCTCGTGGCCGCCGAGCTGATCAACTCCTCGATCGGCCTGGGGTTCCAGATGGTCAACGGGCAGAACCAGGGCCGCACCGACCAGGTCCTGCTGGCGATCGTCCTGCTGGCGGTGCTCGGCAAGCTGTCCGACGTGGTGCTGGGCCTGGTGGAGGGCCGGGTCAAGCGCAACCGCGGCTGAGGCGCGCGGGCGCGGGGACGGCTGGACACCGCGCCCGCGGGACGGTTGCCTGGGGAGGTGGACACCCCCTGGCGGCTGCCCGGGGCCGTCGAGCTGCGCGACGGCCCGGTGCTGCTGCGCCGCCACGTCCCCGAGGACGCGGCCGGCGTCCTGGAGCAGTGCCGCGACCCCGACACGGTGCGCTTCACCACCGTGCCGCACCCGTACTCGCCCGAGCACGCGCAGGGGTTCCTGCGGCACGTGCGCGAGCAGTGGGCCGCGGGGGAGTGCGCCGCGCTGGCGGTGGAGCTCGAGGGCCGCTTCGCCGGGACGCTGGACCTGCGCCGCACCGCCGGCGGCTGGGCCGGGATCGGCTACGGCCTGGCCCCGTGGGCCCGCGGTCGCGGGGCGATGACCCGCGCGGCCCGCTCGGCCCTGGCGTGGGGTTTCGACGAGCTGGGCGTGCGGGGCGTGCACTGGGAGGCGGTCGTGGGCAACGAGGCCTCCTGGCGGGTGGCGCGCACCTGCGGTTTCCGCCGGGAGGGCGAGGTGCGCGGGCTGCTCGTGCACCGCGGCGAGCGCCTGGACGGCTGGATCGGCTCGCTGCTGCCCGGGGAGCTGGTGCGGGCGCCGCGCTAGGCGCGCCCGGGCCGGCGGGCCGGGATACCGTGCGCGGCGTGAGACCGTTCCTGCTGCTGGCCACCCGCGAGGACGACGGTGTCGCCGACGCCGAGCACGCCGCGGTGCTGCGCTACGGCGGCCTGGCCGAGGACGAGCTGGTGCGGGTGCGCCTGGAGCGCGGGCCGATGCCGCCGCTGGACCCGGAGGGCTTCTCCGGCGTCGTCGTCGGCGGCAGCCCGTTCTGCACCTCGGACCCCGAGGCGTCCAAACCGCCCGTGCAGCGCCGCGTGGAGCGGGAGCTGTCCGCGCTGCTGGACCGGGTCGTCGCCGCCGACGTGCCGTTCCTCGGCGCCTGCTACGGCATCGGCACCCTCGGCGTGCACCGGGGCGGCGTGGTGGACCGCACGCACGGCGAGCCCATCGGCGCGGTGCCGGTCACCCTCACCGACGCCGGCCGCGCCGACCCCCTCTTCGGGGCGCTGCCGCCCGTGTTCGACGCGTTCGTGGGGCACAAGGAGGCGCTGCGCGTGCCGCCGCCGGGCGCGGTGGTGCTGGCGAGCTCGCCGGAGTGCCCGGTGCAGGCGTTCCGCACCGGCGGCCACCAGTACGCCACGCAGTTCCACCCCGAGCTGGACGTCGAGGGCATCGTCGAGCGCGTCACCGTCTACCGGGGCGCGGGGTACTTCCCGCCCGAGGAGTACGAGCGGGTCGTGGAGCGCCTGCGCGCCTCGCGCGCCGACGTGCCGCCGCTGCTGCTGCGGCGCTTCGTGGAGCGCTACCGCCGCTGAGGGTCCCCGGGTGCCCTGCGCGCGGGCCCTGCGCGCCGGGCCGCCTCAGGGACGCGGGTGCAGCTCCAGCGCCCGCTCGCGCACCTCGCGCACCGCGCGGTCCACGGCGCCGAGCACGACGACGTCGGCGCCCAGCCGCGAGGCGAGCACCTCCGGCCGCGGCTCCTCCAGGAACCGCGGCAGCTCCCGGCGCACCAGCTCCACCAGCGGCCCGGCCGAGGCGGCCAGCGCCCCGGCGAGCACCACGCGCTCGGTGTCCACCAGGCTGGCCAGCGTCGCCACCACCCGCGTCAGCCGGCGCCCGGCGGTGCGCACCAGGGCCAGCGCGGCGCGGTCCCCGGCGGCCGCCGCGGCCAGCACCTGCTCGGGCCCCTCGGCCCCGCCGCGCGCGGCGACGAGCTCGCGCAGGCTGCGGGCCACGCCGTCGGCGGAGCCCACGCCGGTGACCAGGTCCAGGTAGCGCATCTCCCCGGCCCCGCCGTGCGCGCCGCGCAGCAGCCGGCCGTCGGCGACGATCCCGGCGCCGAAGCGCTCCCCGGTCAGCAGGGTGACGTGGTGGCGCACCGCGCGGCCGTGCCCGCGGTGCTCCTCGGCGAGCGCGGCGAGGTTGGCGTCGTTGTCGGTGAGCACCGGCCAGCCCAGGCGCTCGTGCAGGTGCTGGGAGATCCCCGGGTTGGTGAAGGCCCAGTAGGCGTTGCCGAGGAAGGCGGTGCGCCCGTCGGCGCCGACGGGCGCGGGCACCCCGACGGCGGCGGCCAGCACCTCGCCGGGCCCGGCCCCGGCGTCGTCGAGGGCGGCCAGGGCGGTGCGCTCCAGCGCGGCGAGGCGCTCGGCGACCGGGGTGCGCTCGTGGTCGTGCTCCACGCGCGCGCGGGCCCGGCCCAGCGGGGTGCCGCGCAGGTCGGCCACCGCGGCGGAGAGCTGGGCGACGCCGGCGTCCACGCCGACGACGACGCCGGCGCGCGCCCGCAGCGCGTAGCGGCGCGCGGGGCGGCCCTTGACGTAGGCGGCACCGGAGGCGCGCGCGTCGTCCAGCTCGCGCAGCCAGCCGCGCCCGATGAGCTCCTCGCACACGTCGTGCACGGTGGCGCGCGAGAGCCCGGTGCTCGCCATGAGGTCGCTGCCGGTGAGCGCGCCGTCCCCACCGCCGTCCCCACC
>NZ_JAAALM010000350.1 GCF_009906395.1 Kineococcus indalonis | reverse complement strand
GGCCGGTGCCGGTGCGCGCGCGGCGGTGCGAGCATGGGGGGCACCTGGCCGCGGCGGAGGGGGAGGTCGTGCGGGACGTGCGGGGCGTGCGCGACCGCCCGAGGTCCTCCGGCGTGCTCGCGGGCGCCCGGATCGCGATCACCGTCGCGGCCGCCTGCCCGCTGCTGTACCTGCTGCCCCTGCCGGAGGCCGCGCGCACCGCGCTGCTCGTGGCGGTGGCGCTGGTGTCGATCACCTGCCTGGTCGTCGGGGTGCGCGCGCACCGCCCCGTCCCGCGCTCGCCGTGGGTCTTCCTGCCGTGCGTGGCGGTGCTGTTCCTGGGGGGCACGGCCGTGCGCCCGTGGGGCGCCGAGCACGGCGGCGCCGCCCGCTACCTGGAGGACGCCTTCCTCCTGCCCGGCTACCTGCTGCTCGCCGCGGCCCTGGTGCGCCTCGTGCGCGCCCACGGCGGCCTGCGGCGGGAGGTGCTGTGCGACGTCGGCGTCGTGGCCGCCGCGGGGGCGCTGGCGGCGGCGCGCTTCCTGGTCGTGCCCGCCGCGGAGCTGCCGGGCCGCGACGCGCTGACCTCCGTGCTGGCCGCCACCTACCCGCTGATCGACGTGCTGCTGCTCACCCTGGGCGTCGACCTCGTGCTCAGCGGCCCGCGCCGCCGCAGCCACCAGCTGCTCACCGCCGCCCTGGTCGCCCTGCTGGTCGGCGACCTGCTCTACGCCGCCTACGGCGTCGAGGGCGTCCTGGTGCCGCCGGAGCCGGCCAACGCGCCCTTCCTGGGCGCGTACGTCCTCGTCGCCCTGGCCGCCGTGCACCCCTCGCAGGCGCCGGTCGCCGTCCCGCCCGCGCCCGCGCCGGCGCCGCTGGACGCGTGGTCGCTGCGCCGCCTGCCCCTGCTCGGCGTCGCGCTGGTGGCCGTCACGCTGCTGGTGGCGGTGCCGGTGCCCGGCGGCGGGCTCGCGCTGCGCGTGACCACCGGCCTGGCGCTGGCGGTCGTGCTGGGCCTGCTCGTCGTGCGCGCCGTCTCCGCCGTCGACGGCCAGGCGCGCGCCCGTGCCGTGCTGCAGCACCGCGCCAACCACGACGCGCTGACGGGGCTGCCCAACCGGCAGGAGGTCGAGCGGCTGCTGTCCGAGCGGCTGGCCGCCCCGGCCCCGCCGGGCGCGGCCACGTGGCTGCTCTACGTCGACCTGGACGGCTTCAAGCGCGTCAACGACACCTGGGGCCACTCCTGCGGCGACGAGCTGCTGCGCGCCGTCGGCGCCCGGCTGCGGGCCGCGGCCCCGCCGCCGGCCGTCGTGGGCCGCCTGTCCGGCGACGAGTTCGTCGTGCTGGCCACCACCTCCGCCGCCGCCGCGCGGGAGCTGGCCCAGCGCGTGCTGGGCGTCGTGGAGCGGCCCGTCCCGCTGCGCGCCGCCGAGGTCGTGGTCACCGGCTCCGTCGGCGTCGCCGAGGCCCGCGGCACCGCCGACCAGACCCTGCGCGACGCCGACACCGCCATGTACCGGGCCAAGCGCCGCGGGCGCGCGCAGTGGGCGGTCTTCGACGACTCCATGCGCACCGCCGTGGACAGCGAGATCGAGCTGGAGCTGGACCTGCGCCGCGCCGTGGAGCGCGAGGAGCTGCGCGTGGCGTACCAGGCGGTCGTGGACCTGCCTGCGGGCACGCCCGCGGGCGTGGAGGCGCTGCTGCGCTGGGAGCGGCCGGGCGCCGGGCCGGTGTCCCCGGCGGTGTTCGTGCCGGTCCTGGAGGACAGCGGCCTGATCGTGCCGGTGGGCCGCTGGGTGCTGCGCACCGCCGTGCGCCAGCTCGCCCGCTGGCGCGCGCAGGGGCTGGCCGGGCCGTCGTTCGTCATGTCCGTCAACGTCTCCCCGCGGCAGCTGCTGCACCCGGCCTTCCCCGGCGCGGTCGAGGAGCTGCTGCGCGAGGAGGGCGTGGACGGCGCCGGCCTCACGCTGGAGATCACCGAGTCCTCGATGCTGACGAGCGACGCGGCGACGACCGCCGTGCTGGAGCGGCTGCGGGCCCTGGGCGTCGCCCTGGCCGTCGACGACTTCGGCACCGGCTACTCCGCGCTCAGCTACCTGCGGGCCCTTCCGGTGACCGCCGTGAAGGTCGACCGCAGCTTCGTCAGCGGCCTGCACGGCTCCACCGGCGACGAGGCCGTCGTGCGCGCCGTCGTGGCCGTGGGGCGGGCCCTGGGGCTGCGCGTGACGGCCGAGGGCGTGGAGACGCCCGAGCAGGCGCGGCTGCTGGCCGAGCTCGGCGTCGCGCTGGGGCAGGGCTGGCTGTGGCACCGGGCCGGCCCGCCGGGGGAGGTCGCGCGGCTGCTGCGGGGGGAGCCGACCCCGCTGCCCCCCGCCCCCGCGCCCGCCGGCGACGGCGGCGGGGTCAGCTCTCCCCGCGGGGCCTGACCACGTCGGGCCGGCCGGCCGGCGGGAACTCCCAGGCCCAGAAGGCCTGCGCGTCCAGGCGGGTGGCGCGCGCGCCGGGGGCCACGGCGTCCAGGACGCGGTCGATCGCGCCGACCAGGCCGACCTCCTCCTCGTTGTGGCGGCACACGTCCAGCACGGCGAGGCCGCCCTCCTCGCCGACCACCCGGCACATGGAGGTCATGAGGGCGGGGAGCAGCCCGTCGCCCCGGCGGGCGGGGTCGACGCACACGCACCCGACGTACCAGAGCCGCCGCTGCGCGTGGTGCTCGGGCCAGCGGTGCGCGAAGAACGGCTCGGAGAGCAGCGGCATCGCGGCGAAGTGGGCGGTGAGCGTGCCGAAGGCGCGCACCCGCCCGTCCTCGTCGAGGACGACGTGCTTGTCCACCCGCTCGTCGGCGCCGACGGCGTCGAACTCGGCGCGGCTCATCAGGTGGCGCTCCACGGCCAGGACCTCCAGCGGCTCGAACGCCTGCCGGTACACCTCCCACGCCTGGTCCAGGGCGTCGCCGGTCAGCCGGGCCGTGGCGCGCAGCGCGGTGCTGCGGGGCGGCGCGGGGGGGTGCGGTGCGGGAGGCGTGGGCACCTCGAAACTGTAGTTCACTCTGCGCACCCGGACCATTACTCTGCGTGTTTCCGCGGGTGCGCCGGGTGACGCCCCCCCCGGCCGCCGCGGGCAGGTCGGGGAGGGGGCGCGGCTCAGAACGCCGCGGCCAGCCGCCGCACCGCCTCCCCGACCTGCCCGGCCTCCACGCCCGCCACGCACAGCCGCAGGTGCGCGGCGTCCTCCTCCGCCACGACGTGGTGGCGGCCGGGGCCCACGGCCACGCCCCGCTCCAGCGCGCGGCGCGCCAGCTCCGCGTCGTCCACGCCGCGCGGCAGGCGCACCCACATCGAGAAGCCCCCGCGCGGGCGCGTCCAGGAGCACTCGGGCAGCTCGCGCGCCAGCGCGGTGCACAAGGTGCCCACCCGGTCGGCCAGCGCGGCGGCCAGCGCCCGCAGGTGCGCGCCCCACCCGGCGCCGGTGACCAGCTCCAGCGCCGTCTCCTGCAGGGGCCGGGACACGAACAGGTCGTCGACCACGCGCAGCGCCGCGATGCGCTGGGCCACCGGGCCGCGGGCGACCACGCAGCCCACGCGCAGGCTGGGCGCGGCGGCCTTCGTCAGGGAGTTCACGGTGATGACCCGCCCGTCGGCGTCGTCGCGCAGCAGCGAGGGCGGCGGGGTCGGCCCGTGGCCCAGCCAGCGCGCGTAGTCGTCCTCCACGACGAAGGCGCCGGCGGCGGCGGCGGCCTCCAGCACCGGGCGGCGGCGCTCGGCGGCCAGCACCGAGCCGTCGGGGTTGGCGTAGGTGGGCTGCACGTACAGCACGCGCGCGCCGGTGGTGGCGAACGCGCGCTCCAGCAGGTCCGGGCGCACGCCGCCGGCGTCGGCGGGCACGGGCACCGGCACCAGCCCGGCGCTGCGCAGCAGGGAGATGACGCCGGGGTAGCCGGGCACGGCGACCAGCACGGGGCTGCCGGCGGGCACCAGGGCGCGCAGCACGGTGGACAGCGCGCCCTGCCCGCCGGGGGTGACCAGGACGTCCTCGCGGTCGGCGCCGAGCTGGCCGGCGAACCAGGTGCGCAGCTCGGCCAGCCCCGCCGGCGGCGGCACCGACCACGCCTGCGGGCGCCGGGCGGCGCGGGCGCTGGCGGCGGCCAGGCGCGAGGTGGGCTGCAGCGACACGTCCAGGTAGCCGCGGGCCATGTCCAGGGCGCCCTCGGGCAGCCAGCCGCGCACCACGGGCACGCCGGTGCCGTCGGCCTGGCGCACCACGCCCAGCACCCAGGTGCCCTCGCGCCCGCCGAGGGGGCGGGAGGCGACGAGCAGCTGCACGGCGGGGTCGAAGGTGCCGCGCACCCGCACGCGGCGGCCGACCTCGTCACGGGCCAGGACGGCGCCGTCGGAGGCGGGGGCCGCGGCGGCGG
>NZ_JAAALM010000034.1 GCF_009906395.1 Kineococcus indalonis | reverse complement strand
GAAGGCGGCCACCGGCACCGACCCGTGGACCGGGCTGCTGGCGGGCACCCCCAGCTACCAGGTGATGCGCAACTTCCCCTGGAACAAGCTGCAGGTCCTGCCCAAGGACCACGGCAAGCCCGCCGGCCTCTGAGCCGCGCCCGCTGGGCCGGGACCGCGTCGTGCGACGCGGTCCCGGCCCGGCGGTGCTCACCGGCGCAGCCGGCCCCCGACCAGCCGGCCGACCTCGCTGAACAGCTCCGGGGACACCAGGCGCAGACCGGCGACGTAGACCGCGACGCCGGCGAGCACCTGCACGAGGAGCACCCACGGCGAACCGCGGTCCACCCCCAGCAGCAGGGGCAGCGACCACACCAGGACCCCCATGAGGAACGCCACCGCGGTGCTGCGCCACGCCTGGCGCAGCAGCGCCGGCAGGCCCAGGCCGATGACGCCCCCCGCGATGCGCAGCGACACCGGGCCCATCACCCAGGCGTGGACCAGGACCGCCCACGCCACCCCCGTGATGCCCCAGTTCAGCCCGACCACCATGGCGACCACGCCCACGCCGGCGCTGGCGCTCTGCACCAGGAACATCGTCCGGGTCCGCCCCTGCGACTGGAAGATCCACCCCATGGTGGTGCCCACGCACTGGGGCACCCCCGCGATGCACAGCACCTGCAGCAGCGGGACGGTGGCCTCCCAGTTCGGGCCCCACAGCAGGGGCACCAGCCCGTCGGCCACCGCGGCGATCCCCACCAGGAACGGGATCGTCAGCGCGCCGACCAGGCCCACGGCCCGCAGGTACGCCCGGCGCACGCGGGCGTGGTCGGACTGCATCGCCGCCAGGGCGGGGAACATGACGCGCTGCAGCGCCCCGTTGAGCTGGGTGACCGGCAGCAGCATGAGGTTGTACGCCCGGTTGTACAGGCCCAGCGGGGTCGCGCCGAGGAACCGCCCGATGAGCAGGTTGTCGGCGTTGCGGCCCCAGTAGGTCACGACGTTGGAGCCGAGCATCCCGCTGGAGAACCCCCACAGCCGCCGGAACGAGTCCGCGGAGACGAAGTGGCGCGGCCACCAGCGCACCGCGCACCACGACATCACCGAGGCGCTGCCGCTGGCCACGAGCGGGCCGTAGGCCAGGGCGAGGGCGCCGGCGCCGAGCAGCGCGGCCACCAGCGTCGTCGCGTGCCCCAGCAGGGCCGAGGACACCTCGATCGTGGCGGCCGTGCGGAACTGCAGGCGCCGCTGCAGGAGCGCGTTGTGCACGACGCCGACCGCGAGGGTGAACGACAGGGCCACCAGCGGGGCGATGCCGCGCAGCTGCGGCTGCCCGTAGAAGTCGGCGATCAGCGGGGCAGCGGCCGCGACGAGGGCCGCGAAGACCACGCCCCCCAGCGCGTTGACCCAGAACACCGTGGACATGTCGCGCTCGGTGGGCCGCGGCAGGTGCACCAGGGCGGCCCCGAGGCCCATCTCGAAGAACATCACCGCGAAACCCGTGATGACGTAGACGCTGGCCAGCAGGCCGAAGTCCTCCGGCAGCAGCAGGCGCGCCAGGACGAGGCCGACGAGGAACTGCAGCCCCTGGGTCGCCATCCGGGCCGCACCCGACCAGCCGGCCCCGCGCACGACCTTCCCGGTCATCGACCCCTGCGCGTCGGCCCCCACGACGGGGCCGGTGCTCACCTCGCCACCGGGACCTGCCGCCCCGGGGGCGGGCATCAGCGCACCTCCACGGCGGCCGGTGCGCCGCCCCGCGGCACCGGGAGCGCGCCTCGCCGCGCGAGGCGGCGGCGGTCCACGGCCACCCGGTAGCCGACGTCGAAGCACAACCCGGAGGCGTGCGTGAGGTAGGTCACCTGCCCGTCGAGGTCGCCGCGCACCCGGGCGGCGCCGTAGCGCGCGGCGACGGCGGCGGCGCTGCGCAGCAGCCGCCCGCGGGCCACCGGTCGCGCCGGCGGGCACCCGCGGTCGGCCCAGTCCGTGCGCAGCGAGAAGTTGCTCCTGCCGTAGCGGTAGTTCTGCTCCAGGTAGTCCCGGGCCCGGTCCCTGGGGACCCAGTCCATGAGGACGTCCTCCACGACCCGCAGCTGCCGCTCGGGGCGGCCCAGCACGCGCCAGCAGAAGTCGGCGTCACCGCCGCTGCGGACCGTGGAGAAGCCCGCCACCGCCTCCAGGTCGGTGCGGCGCACCGCGAGGTTGCACGTGGGCAGGTACGGCAGGAAGAAGGAGCGCGCGACGGTGTTGCGCAGCTGGAAGAACTGCTGCACCTCGGAGGCCCGCGCCCCGGCCGAGCCACCGCCGCTCACGCGCACCTCCGAGCCGGCCAGCGCGACGGAGGCGTCGGCGAAGGGCTCCAGCAGCCGCTGCGACCACCGGGGCCGCGGCCGGCTGCGGGCGTCGAGGAACAGCACCACGTCGGCGTCCACGGCGCGCCAGCCCACGTTGCGGGCGGCGTAGGGGCCCAGGCCGCCGCTGCGCAGCACCCGCACCCCCTCGAGCCCCTCGAGGGAGCCCTCGGGGGAGTCGTCCACGACGACCAGGTCGTCGAGGGGGTGCTCCTGGGCGCGCAGGGCGTCCAGGCAGCCGTCGAGCAGCCTCTGGTGCCCCCGCACGGGCACCACGGCGGCGACCCTCACGCGCTCACCCCTCCCCCGCGGGCGCCGGTGGGCGGCGGAGCCACCCGGGCGGCCCTCCAGCGCGCCAGGACCTCCACGAGCCGGGTGCGCCCGAAGGGGCGGGCACCGGTGAGGAAGGGGTCGCGCGGGCGGGTGCGGCCCCACTCCACCAGCGCCTCGCGCGCGCCGAAGGGCGGCAGCGGGCGCAGGTGCTGGATGGAGCTGATCTCCTTGACCATCCGCGCGTAGTAGGGGCGCACCCCCGCCGAGCGCCGGTGCAGCCCCGCCACGACCAGGCGCGGGTCGACCACGAGCGGGCCGGCGCCCTCCAGGGCGCGCCACGTCCACTCCTTGTCCTCGGTGGCCGTGAGCTCCTCGTCGAAGCGGTGCCGGCGCCACACCTGCGCCGACCAGGCGGAGGCGTGGTTGCTGAAGCCCCAGTGCTGGTGGGACAGGACGTAGGCGTGGTCGGCGCGGAACGGCGCGTCCAGCGGCCGGCGCTCGCCGTCCTGGGGCAGGCCCACCACCGCCGCGGCGCCGCCGTCCAGGACGTGCCCGGCGGCGATGCGCAGCCAGTCGGTGCGCGGCAGCACGCAGTGGCTGGACAGCGCCACGTGCACCGGGGCGGTGGCCGCGGCGGCGCCGCGGTTCAGCGCGCGCCCGTAGCTGAACTCCTCCCGGTCCAGCCGCACCAGGTGGTCCGCGAACGGGGCGGCGAGCTCGAGGGTGGCGTCGGTGGAGCCGGAGTCCACCACGACGACCTCGGCCTCGACGTCCTGGGCGCGGACCGACTCCAGGGTCGCCACCACGGTGGCGGCGGAGTCGTACGTGCGCACGATCACGCTGGCGACCGCCACGTCAGCGCCCTCCCCGCTCGGCGCGGGCACCCGCCGCGACCGCGCCGAGGACCTCCAGCATGCGGCGGGCGTTGGGGCCGGGCTGGAACTCCTCCAGCACGCGCTCGCGCGCCGAGCGCCCGAGCTCGTGGCGCAGCGGTGCGTCCTGCGCGAGCCGCTCGATCGCCGCGGCGACGCCCGGCACGTCGCCGGGATCGACGAGCAGCCCCGTCGCCCCGTCCGCCACGAGCTCGGGGACGCCGGCGACGGGCGTCGTCACCACCGGCAGCTCGGTGGCCATGGCCTCCATGAGCACCACGGGAACCCCTTCCGCGTAGCTGGGCAGGCAGAACACGTCGGCCCACTCGTACCAACCGGGCAGGTCGTCCTGACCGACCGGTCCCTGCAGGCGCACGACGTCCTGCAGGCCGCGCTCGCGCACCTCCTGCTCGAGCGCGGCGCGCAGCGGGCCGGCGCCGACGAGGACGACCTCCAGCGCGCGGCCGGCGTCGCGCAGCGAGCGCGCCGCGCGCAGCAGCAGCTCCGGGCCCTTCTCCGGCACGAGCCGGCCCACGAACAGCACGCGCAGCGGCCCCGGCGGCCGGGCGGCGCGCAGCGCGGACGAGGGCGGGAAGCGGTCGGCGCCGACGCCCATGCGCACCACGCTCATCTTCGCCCGGTGCTCCGGGCCGGCCAGGGCGCTGAGGCGGTCGCGGCAGTACTCGCTGATGCAGGCGACCGCCGATGCCGAGCGCGCCTTGGCCGGCAGGTCGTGGCCGTCCACGTCGTCGAACTCGGTGGGCCCGTGCATGGTGAAGCTCCACGCCCAGCCGGCGTCCGGGCCGTCCAGCGCCCGGCCCAGCGCGACCACCAGGCGCGCCACGTCCGCGCCGTTGTTGGCGAAGTGCGCGTGCACGTGCCGCAGCCCGCGCCGGCGCATCTGCTGCAGCAGGAACGCCGCCTCGACGAGGTAGAACTGCTGCCACAGCCGGGCGCGCGGCGAGCGCGGCCCGCTGCCCCAGGCGGCCGCGACCCCGCGCAGCAGGGCGGTGGGGCGCGCGCGCAGCAGGTCCGCCAGCGCCGCGGCGTAGGCGGGCAGCGGCTGCCCCACGAGCGCCGTGGTGCGCTCGGCCTCCGCGCGGGAGGTGACCGACAGGCGCGCGTCGGCGTCCGGCGCGCGCACGGTGAAGGTCTCCACGCGGGCGCCGGCGGCGCGCAGGGCCAGCACCTCGCGCTCGATGAACGCGTGGGACAGCGCGGGGTAGGCGCTCACGAGGTAGGCCACCGAGGGCCCGGCCGCGGCGGCGGGGCCCTCGGGCAGCGGCCGCTCGAGGGGGCGTTCCTGCTGTGCTGTGGCGCGGTGCTCCACGCGGTCGACCTCCCGGTCAGTCTCGGCCGGAGCTGCTCGCTCCGGCGCGGGTCCCCGTCGAGCGGCGACGGGGCGGCGTGCCGGTGGCGGTCCCGGTGCGGGGCCGCCGGGCGGGGGGGTGCGGGACGTCAGGGCTTGGCCGGGAACCTGCCGCGCACGACCGCGCCCAGCAGCAGCCGCAGCGCGAAGGGGACCCCGTGCACGAGGTACCGCTTGGCCATGCGGCGCGGTTCCATCGCCAGGCGGTGCGCCCACTCCAGGCCGGCGCGCTGCGCCCAGCGCGGGGCGCGGTCCACCTCGCCGGCCACCATCGTCAGCGTGCCCCCGCAGCCCACCGACCACGCCCGGGGCAGCCGCTCGCGCAGCAGCTGCATGAGGTTCTCCTGCTTGGGGAACCCCAGGGCGACGAACACCAGGTCGGGCCCGCAGGACTCCACCCGGGCGAGGGTCTCCTCCAGCTCCTCGGGGTCCTTCTCGAACCCCAGGGGCGGGCAGTCCCAGCCGGCCACGCGCAGGCCGGGGAACACCTCCCGCAGCCGCTCGGTGGCCCGCTCCGCGATCCCGGGGGCCCCGCCGAGCAGGTAGATCGAGCGGTGCGCGGCGACGGCCGCCTCCGACAGCGTCCAGATCAGCGAGGAACCGGGCACCCGCTCGGGCAGGGCCTCCCCCTGCAGCCGGCTGGCCCAGATGATCGGCATGCCGTCGGGCACCACGAGCTCGGCGCGCTCGACGAGCTCGCGCACCCCGGGCCGGCGCACCTGGCGCAGGATGTCGACGTTGGGGGTGACGATGCTGCCGCCCAGGCCGGACTCCAGCGCGTCGAGCACGTGGGCGACGACCTCCTGCTCGCGCAGCGCGTCGAAGGCCACGCCCTCGACGACGACGCGGCGGTGCTCGGGAGCCACGCGCAGGGTCGCCGAGCGCGGCAGCTGCCGCGGCAGCGAGGCGCGGGCCGAGGGGGACACCCCCGGCGCGCCGGACGAGGTCGAGACGGGGGTGGAACCAGCCACGGGTTCGACGGCCACTGCTTCTCCTCGGTTCGGGTTTCTCAGCGGGTGGAGGAGTCGCGCTGCCAGGCAGTCCCCTGCCGGCGGGCGAGGACCCGCGATGCGACGGTGACCGCGGTGTACACCGCGAAGGACGGCACCAGGGCGGGGCGGCGCCCCACCGTGCGCAGCAGCGCGGTCGAGGTGCGGGAGGTGCTGCGCCCGAAGCGGTCCTCGACCGCTGCCGCGGGCGGCGCGTCCCCCGCCGACCGGCTGAGTTCCGCGTTGCCCGCCGCGGTGCGGGTGCGCACCTTGACGAGGTTCCGCAGGTCTCGGGGTGCGGCCACGACGAACGTCCCGCCGCTGCTCCCCCGCTCATCCTCGCCGAAGAGGCGCTGCACGAAAAGGTCGTCGCTGGTCACGTCAGGGAACTGCCCGAACCGCGAGCGCCCGCGCGCCGAGAGGCCGTAGACCCCCAGGCCCACCAGGCCCTCGCGCACGTACGGCAGTTCCCGGTAGGCGCGGTAGAAGGCGCGCACGGGCCAGGACGAGGCGGAGGTGTCGAACTCCACGCGCGGGGAGGCGGCCAGGAGGTCGCCGGCGCGCAGTCGCGCGGCCAGGGAGTCCAGCGTCCCGGGGGTCAGCACGATGTCCGCGTCGAGGTAGACGCGCGGGAACGCGGTGGCCACCTCGTCGCCGGCGCGCAGGGCCGCCGCCTTCGAGGCCGCACCCAGCTCCACCACCGTCGCGCCGGCGGCCCGGGCGACGTCCGCGGTGCCGTCCGTGCAGCCGTTGGCGACCACGACGACCTCGGGCACCTCGTGCACGGCGGCCGCGCGCAGCGCCTCCAGGGTCCGCCGCAGCGTGCGGGCCTCGTCGTGCGCGGGGATCACCACGGACACGCTCGCCCCCGCGGCGAGGTCCACCCCGTCCCTCGTCCTCGGTCCCTCAGCGGTGCTCTGACCCGTCACGCCGAACCCCCTCCACCCCGTGGACCGTCGCAGCCGCGAACGGCCCGCGGTCCTCCCCCCGGTCGAACTGCCCGGCGCTCAGTACGCCCCGCGACCGCCCAGCACCGCCTTGACCGTCTTGGCGAGGATCATCGCGTCGAACGCGGGGGACCAGTTCTCGACGTACTGCAGGTCCAGGCGCGTGGACTCCTCGAGGTCGAGGTCGCTGCGCCCGCTGACCTGCCACAGGCCGGTCAGGCCGGGCTTGACGAGCAGCCGGCGGCGCAGGTCGTCGCCGTACTCGGCGACCTCCCGGGGCAGCGGCGGGCGCGGGCCCACCAGCGACATGGAACCGGTGAGGACGTTGAACAGCTGCGGCAGCTCGTCCAGGGAGTAGCGGCGCAGCAGCCCCCCGACCCGGGTGATGCGCGGGTCGCGCTTCATCTTGAACAGCAGCCCGTTGCCCTCGGACTGCTCGCGCAGGTCGATGAGCAGCTTCTCCGCGTCGGTGACCATCGAGCGGAACTTCACCATCGTGAACTCCCGGCCGTCGCGGCCCACGCGGGTCTGCCGGAAGAACGCCGGCCCCCTGGAGTCCAGCCGGATCATCGCGGCGACGACGAGGAAGACCGGGCTGAGGGCCAGCAGCGCCAGCGCGGCGGACCCGCGGTCCAGCAGGGCCTTGCCGACGTGGCGCAGGCCGCGCAGCTCGGGGCGCTCCACGTGCAGCAGCGGCAGGCCGGAGACGGGGCGGATGACCACGCGCGGGCCGACGACGTCGGTGAGCGCCGGGGCCACGACCAGGTCGGCGCGGGTGTCCTCCAGCTGCCAGCCGAGCCGGCGCAGCACCGGCCCGTCCAGCTCCGGGCACGTCAGGGTGGCGACCACGTCCACGTCGTGGCGGCGGGCGACGGCGGCGACGTCCTCCAGCGTCCCGACCACGGGCACCCCCAGCGCCTCCAGCTCCGCGCTGGAGCGCCCGTCGGGCGTGCAGGCGGCGTCGATGCGCAGGCCGTGGTCGGTGTCGCGGCGCACCTGGCGCACCAGCGAGGCCACCGAGGCCGGGTGACCGGCCACCAGGGTGGACTGCACGCACGCCCCCGCGGCCCGGCGGCGGTGCAGGTAGCGGCGCGCGGCCAGCCGGCCGGCGAGGGTGAGCAGCCCGGCCACCGGCAGCGCGACCACGACGAAGCCGCGGGCCACGTCCAGCGCGAACGCCCAGGACAGGGTCCCCACGAGGGCGACGACGGCGGTGCCGGCCGTGAGCACGCGCTGGAACTCCTCCGAGCCCACCCCGAGGAAGCGCGGCTCGTAGGCGCGCATGAGCCCGTTGGCGGCCACCCAGATCGGCGGCAGCAGCGCCATGAGCCAGACGACGGAGCGGCCGCTGGTGGTGCTCAGGTGCAGGGTGGAGTCGCCGAAGCGCACGGCCCAGCCCAGGAGCGCACCGGCCAGCGCGGCCAGCGCGTCGGTGGCGACGATCGTGCGCACGTACTGCCGCTGCCACACCGGGCGGCGCGAGGGGCGGCGTGCGGCGGTGGCCCCGGAGCGCCGTCGGGCGACGGGCAGGAAGGGGGCGGACGAGCTGTGCGGCGCCGGGGCGTCGATCACGCGTCGCTGCTGCTGCGGGAGCACCCGCGCCCTGGCGGGTGCCGCTTCTTCCGCGGCCATGCCTCTCCCCCCGTCGAAGTGGTCTTCCGGTACGGACGTCCACGACGGCGTGGTGCGCGGCCACCCGGTCGCGATCAGCGAGCTGCTACGTGTGGGTGACCTGACGGGACGCACTGTAGCGGCTTGTCACCCGTTCTCCGCAAGCCCTGCACCCTGCGCAGGCGCGGCGACACGCTGCGCGCAGGCCCTGGCGGGACCCCGGGACGGAACGCGAAGAGGCCCCCGCCGGTCACCCGGCGAGGGCCTCTGGAGGGTGGAGCTGAGGGGACTCGAACCCCTGACCCCCTCGTTGCGAACGAGGTGCGCTACCAGCTGCGCCACAGCCCCTTGCTCGCTCCCCCGTCGTGCCGTGGGAGCGAGAAGAACTCTACCAGCACTCCACCGCCGCTCCGGACGCCGGGGTCCGCGACCCCCGGCGCCCGCAGCGCGGCGCTCAGCCGTTGACGACGCGGGCGCGCTCGCGCACGTCGATCACGCGGTGCCCGCGCACCGAGGGCGCCGGGGCGTCCTCGACCTCGACGTCCACGTCGACGCGGGCGGCCGGCGACGCCGGGCGCGCCGGGCGCACGACGCGGGCGCGCGGCTTGAGCAGGTAGGTCGGCAGCGGCACCTGCGTGGGCTCCCAGGAGCCGTCCTCCGCGGCGGGCGCGGCGGGCGCCTGCGGCTGCGGGCGCGGCGCCGGCACCGCGGCGGCGGCCAGCTCCTCGGCCAGCTCGCGCTCCAGCTGCGCGGTCAGCTCGTCCAGCACCGTGCCCGGCGCGCCCGCGCCCGCGGCGGCCGGGGCGGCGGGGGTGACCACGGCGGCCGGCAGCACGACGCGCGCGGGAGCCTGCGCGGCGTGCCGGCGCAGCGCGGCCACCACCAGCGCCAGCGCCGCGGTCGGCAGCAGCGCCAGCCACGCCGGCACCACGGCCGCCAGCGCCAGCGCCCACGCCAGCACCGCCGCGCCCAGGACGGTGACCAGCAGCTGCCGGCGGCGGCGCACCACGCGGCCGTCGGCGCCCTGGCGCACGAGCACCCGCGGCGCCGGGTCCTGCGCCGGGTCCTGCGCCGGGTCCTGCGCCGCCCCCGGCAGCCCGCCGGCCACCGGGCCCGCCACGGGCAGCAGCGGGCGGGCCGGAGCGCCGGCGAGCACCGGGCCGCTGGAGGCCGGCAGCGCCGCGGGCGCGGCGAGGGAGGGCGCCGAGCCCTGGCGCACCACCACGCGCAGCGCCGCGGAGTCGCGGTCGCCGACGCGGGAGTCCGCCACCTGCCGGCGCCGGCGGATCGCCGCCGGCACGAGGTAGGCGGCCCACAGGAGGACGATGACGAGGAAGATCAGGCTGCTCGCGGGCACGGGCGCAACGCTATGGCTTGACAACCGCGCCCCCGTGCACGTGCGGGGTGTGTCGTGGCGCGCATTCCCGGGAATCCTCGCCGGGCCGTCGGGAAGGTGCCCGGGAAGGGCGCTGAGAACGCTCTCGGCGCTTTCCGCGGGCCCTTCCCGGGGTTTCCCCCGCGCCCGCGCCGGGGGTTTCCTAGCGGTCCTGGGCGCGCAGGGAGGCGCGGTAGCGGGTGAGCAGCCCCTCGGGGACCTCCTCGGCCGTGACCGCGAACGTGCGGTGGTCGCGCCAGGCGCCGTCGATGTGCAGGTACCGCTCGCGCAGGCCCTCGTCGCGCAGGCCCAGCTTGGCCGCCACCCGCAGCGAGGCGGCGTTCTCGGGCCGGATGTTCACCTCCAGCCGGTGCAGCCGCAGCACGCCGAAGCAGTGGTCGGCGACCAGGGCCAGGGCCAGCGGGACCGTGCCGCGCCCGGCCGCGCGCCGGTCGATCCAGTAGCCCACGTGCGCCGAGCGCAGCGAACCCCACGTCACCCCGGAAACGGTGATCTGCCCCACGAGGCGGCCCTCGACCTCGATGACGAACGGCAGCATCCGCCCCGCGCGCGCTTCGCGGGAGAAACCCCGCACCATCTGCGCGAACGTGGGCGGCGGGCCGGAGGCCTCCGGGCTGGTGGCCTCCCACGGGCGCAGCCAGGAGGCGTTCGCCACGCGCACCGCGCGCCAGGCGGCGGCGTCGCGGCGGCGCAGCGGGCGCAGGCGCACCGGTCCCTCGGACAGCTCCACCGGCCAGCTGGGCACCGTCACGGCCGGCTCGCTGACGGGTTCACGCGCTCCCCCCGGCACGGCGGTGGTCCGCGCCGTGCAGCTGGTCCACGGCGTGCGCCAGGAAACCCACCAGCACCTCCACCCCGTCGCGCGCCGCGCCGGGCGAGCCGGGGAGGTTCACCACGAAGGTGCGCCCGGCCACGCCGGCCAGCCCGCGCGAGAGCACCGCGGTGGGCACGCCCCTGGCCGCGCCGGCCGCGCGCACCGCCTCCGGCACGCCGGGGACCTCGTAGTCCAGCACCCGCCGGGTGCGCTCGGGGGTCAGGTCCAGCGGGCTCAGGCCGGTGCCGCCGTTGGTGACCACCACGTCGTAGCCGGCGGCCACCGCGTCGCGCAGCGCCTCCTCCACCGGGTCGCCGTCGGGCACGACCAGCGGGCCGTCCACCGAGAAGCCCGCCGCGCGCAGGCCCTCGGCCACCACGGGGCCGGAGGCGTCGGCGTACACGCCGGCCGAGGCGCGGTTGGAGACGGTGACCACGAGCGCGCTGCGCGGCCCCTGCTGCTGCGCCCGCTCAGTCATCGACGCTCCAGTCCCCCGAGCGCCCGCCGCTCTTGGCGGTCACCCGCACCCCCGTGACGACCGTGCGCCTGTCCACGGCCTTGACCATGTCCACGAACGTCAGCGCCGCGACCACCACGCACGTCAGCGCCTCCATCTCGATGCCCGTGCGGTCCGCGGTGCGCACCGCCGAGCGGATCCGCACGCCCGGCTCGGGCGCGTCGGCCTCCACGTCGATGTCCACCTCGACGGCGTGCACCGCCACCGGGTGCGCCAGCGGCACCAGGTCCGGGGTGCGCTTGGCCGCCTGCAGGCCGGCGATGCGCGCCACCGCCAGCGCGTCGCCCTTGGGCAGCCCGCCGGCGGCGAGCAGCTCCAGCACCCGCGGGGAGCACAGCACCCGGCCCTCCGCGCGCGCCTCGCGCACGGTGACGGGCTTGGCGGACACGTCGACCACGCGGGCGTGGCCGCGCTCGTCGAGGTGCGTCAGCCGCTCCCCGCGCGCGTCGGCGCGCCCGCCCGCGCGCTCGCCCGAGCGCTCGTCGGCGCTCACGCCCGCTCCACCGGCAGCGGTCCCAGCAGCACGCACTCCACCTCGTCGCCCACCTCCACCACGGACGTGCCCACGGGTACCACGGCCAGGCACGTCGTGCGCGCCAGGGCGGTCACCAGGTGCGAGCCGTGCCCGGACACCGGCGCCACGCGCAGGCGCCCGTCGCCGCCGCGCGTCCACGCGCAGCGCACGTACTGCTCCTTGGCCGGCGGGGACGTCCAGCGCTGCGCGGCCACGCAGCGCACCCGCGGGCGCTCCGGGTCCGGGCCCTCGGCGCCGAGCATGCGGCGCAGCGCGGGGCGCACGAACACCTCGAAGGAGACGAAGGAGCTCACCGGGTTGCCCGGCAGCGTGAACACCGGCACCTGCTGCTCGCCCAGCGTGCCCGCGCCCTGCGGCATGCCCGGCTGCACCGCGACCCGCTCGAAGCGCACCCGGTGCCCGGCCCGCTCGGCCGCGCGCCCGGAGAGCACCTCCTTGACGGTGTCGTAGGCGCCCTCGCTGACGCCGCCGGAGGTCACCACGACGTCGGCGCGCACGAGCTGGTCGTCCAGCACCGCGGCCAGCGCCGCGGCGTCGTCGGCGACCACGCCCACCCGGTACGCCAGCGCGCCCACGTCCTCGGCGGCCGCGGTCAGCAGGTAGCCGTTGGCGTCGTGCAGCTGCCCGCGCGCCAGCACCGCGCCCGGCTCGACGACCTCGGTGCCGGTGGAGACGACCACCACGCGCGGGCGCGGGCGCACCCGCACGCGGGCGCGGCCCACCGCCGCCAGGACGCCGACGTGCCGCGGCTGCAGGCGCGTGCCCGCCTCCACGACGACCACGCCGGCGGCGACGTCCTCGCCGGCGCGGCGCACGTGCTGGCCCGGCGAGGGGGCGCGCGCGATGCTCACGTGCGCCACGCCGCGGTCGGTCCACTCCACCGGCACCACGGCCTCGGCGCCGGCCGGCACCGGCGCGCCGGTCATGATGCGCGCCGTCGTGCCGCCGGGCAGGCGCAGCGGGTCCCCGCTGCCGGCGGGGATGTCGGCGACCACCGGCAGCCCCACCGGCGAGGACTCCGAGGCGCCCTGCACGTCGCGCACCCGCACCGCGTAGCCGTCCATGCCGGAGTTGTCGAAGGCCGGCAGCGGCCGCGGGCTGACCACGTCCTCGGCCAGCACGCAGCCCAGCGCGTCGCGCAGCGCCACGTCCAGCGGCGGCAGCGGCCGCACCAGGTCCAGGCACGCCCTGCGGTGCGCCTCGACGCTGGTGAACGGCCCGCTGCCGTGCGCGTCGCGGATCGGGAGGTTCACGAGGGGGCGCCGGCCCCCGAGGCCACGTACTCGCCCAGCCACGCGCGCAGCTCCGGGCCGATGTCCTCGCGCTCGCTGGCCAGGCGCACGACCGCCTTGATGTAGTCCAGCTTGTCGCCGGTGTCGTAGCGCCGGCCGCGGAAGACGACGCCGTGCACGCCGTACCCGGGGCCGGTGCCCTGCGCCAGCACCTGCAGCGCGTCGGTGAGCTGGATCTCCCCGCCCTTGCCCGGCGCCGTCTCGTGCAGCACGGCGAACACGGCCGGGTCCAGCAGGTAGCGGCCGATGATGGCGAGGTTGCTGGGGGCCTCCTCGCGCTTGGGCTTCTCCACCAGGCCGGAGACCCTCACGACGTCCTCGGTGCCGGTGGGCTCGGCGACCGCGCACCCGTACAGGTGGATCTGGTCCTCGGGGACCTCCATGAACGCCACCACGCTGCCGCCGTGCTGCTCGCGCACCTCGATCATCGCGTCCAGCAGCGGGTCGCGGGCGTCGACGATGTCGTCGCCCAGCAGCACCACGAACGGCTCGTCGCCGACGTGCTGCTCGGCCACCAGCACCGCGTGGCCCAGGCCCTTGGGGTCGCCCTGGCGCACGTAGTGCACCTGGGCCAGGTCGGTGGACTCCTGCACCCGGGCGAGCTTGGTCTTGTCGCCCTTGGCCTGAAGGCCGACCTCGAGCTCGACGTTGCGGTCGAAGTGGTCCTCCAGCGGCCGCTTGTTGCGGCCGGTGATCATGAGGACGTCGGTGAGGCCCGCGCGCACGGCCTCCTCGACGATGTACTGGATGGCCGGGGTGTCCACCACCGGCAGCATCTCCTTGGGCATGGCCTTCGTGGCGGGCAGGAACCGCGTGCCCTGCCCGGCGGCCGGGATGACGGCCTTGCGGACGGTGCGGCGCTCGTCGCGTTCGCTCATGGGGGCGGAGGCTACCGCCCGGCCCAGCGCGTGCACCGAGCGCAGCCGGACGTTCACGCAGGCATGGACCTGACGGGCCGCCGGAGGCAGACTGGAGCTCCCCCCGCCGCCCCGCGTGCAGCCCCACCGCGCGGGACGCCACGCCCCAGGAGCCGCTGTGCCCGCCACCCGCGACGACGCCAGGCCCACCACCGACACCGCCCTGCACGACACCCTCGCCGTCGACCTCGCCGTCGACCTCGCCGGCACCGTCGTCGAGGGCGCGGCCCCCGGCGACGGCACCCCCGCCGGCGGGCTGCGGGTCGCGCACGACCCCCTGGAGGTCACCGCCCGCAAGGTGGGCCTGCGCCGGGCGCTGCGCGCCCACCGCCGCGCGCGCGACGCGGCCGAGGCCGCCGAGGTCGACGCCGGCGTGGCGCGCACCCTGCTGGCCTGCCCGCTCGTCGCCGGCGCCCGCCGGGTCGCGCTCTACTCCTCCCTGACCGGTGAGCCGGGCACCCGCAGCGCCCTGGCCGAGCTGCGCCGCGGCGGCGTCGAGGTGCTGCTGCCCGTGCTGCTGCCCGACGGCGACCTGGACTGGGAGGCGCGCCCGGTGCGCGCCGGGACCGCGCCCGGCGCCGGGCACGGCCCCGGGCCGCTGGGACCGCACGCCATCGCCACCGTCGACGTCGTCGTCGTGCCCGCGCTGGCCGTGGACACCGCCGGCCGGCGCCTGGGGCAGGGCGGGGGCAGCTACGACCGGGCGCTGCGCCGGGTGCCGCCGCGGGTGCCCGTGGTGGCCCTCGTGCACGACGACGAGCTGTTCGACGCCGCCGTCAGCCCCCTGCCGGTGCTGCCGCACGACCGGCCCGTGCACGCCGTCGTCACGCCCACCCGCTGGATGCCGCTGACCGCCTGAGGAGCGGGCGCGCGCCCGGGGCGGGGTCCGGGCCGTGGTTCACTGTGCCCGTCGACGGTGACTCAGAGGTGCGCATACATTGACCCGCCGTACGGACCTGCCGTGCGGACCCGGCGCACCGACCCGGCGTAGCGACCCGCAGTGCTGACCGGCCCCGGCCGGCGAGGAGGGACCCCCGTGACCGTGGACGCGAGCGTGGCCGAGAGCGCGGCCGAGGACGGTGTGGACGAGGGCGTGGACGAGGGCGTGGACGTCAGCGTCGTCGTCGTCACCTACAACGCGCCGGAGTGGACCGCGCGGTGCCTGGACGCCCTGGCCGGGAGCGGCCGCCCGGCCGCGTCCCACGAGGTCGTCGTCGTCGACAACGCCTCCGAGGAGCCCACCCGGCGCCTGCTGAGCGAGCGCGCCGCCGCCGACCCGCGGCTGCGGGTGCACCTGTCCCCGCAGAACCTCGGCTTCGCCGCCGCCTGCAACCTCGCCGCGCGCCTGGCCCGGGGCCGGCACGTGCTGCTGCTCAACCCCGACGCCGTCGTGCACCCCGGCGCGGTCGACGCGCTGCTGGCCTTCCTGGCCGAGGACCCCACCCGCGGGGTCGTGGGCGGGCGCGTGCTCTACCCCGACGGGTCGGTGTCGCTGACGTCCTGCTTCGCGCAGCCGACGCTGTGGAGCTGGTTCTGCTACGCCACCGGCCTGTCCACCGCCTTCAAGCGCTCCCCCGTGTTCGACCCGGAGTCCCTGGGGCGCTGGGACCGCGACAGCGTGCGCGACGTCGGCGTCGTCAGCGGCGCCTTCCTGCTCGCCTCGCGCGCGACGTGGGAGGCGCTGGGCGGCTTCGACGAGGCGTTCTTCATGTACTGCGAGGACGCCGACCTCAGCGCCCGCGCCCTCGCCCGCGGCCTGCACCCGGCGGTCACCCCCGACGCGGTCGTCGTGCACGCCGGCGGCAAGTCGGCCTCCTCGCGCACCGGCAAGCTGCGCATGCTCAACCGCGGCAAGGCCGAGTTCGCCCGCAAGCACTGGAGCCCGGCGCGCGCCGGCGCGGGGATCGCGCTGCTGGCCGCCGGGGCGGGCCTGCGCACCGCCGGCGAGAAGGCCCTGGCCCTGGCCGGGCGCCGGCGCGAGCCGGTGTGGGCGCCGCTGTGGCGCGAGCGGCGCGAGTGGGCCGCGGGCTGGCCCG
>NZ_JAAALM010000349.1 GCF_009906395.1 Kineococcus indalonis | reverse complement strand
CCCGCGCTGAGGAGGCGGGCCGGCGGGGACCCCGCCGGCCCGCCCCCGCGAGCGCGGGCCACGAGCGGTGCGGCCGGCGCGGGCGTGCCAGGATCCCGGACGGCGGGCCCGCCGGCCCGCAGCCGCCACGAGGAGGACCGGTGCCGAGCAGCAGCACGCAGTCGACGGGGACGGACGCCGTGCGCGTCGTCGTCGTCGACGACCACTCCCTGTTCCGCCGCGGACTGCAGATGGTCCTGTCCACCGAGGACGACATCGACGTCGTGGGCGAGGCCTGCGACGGCGCCGAGGCGGTGCAGCGCGTGGAGGAGCTGCTGCCGGACGTGGTGCTGATGGACGTGTGGATGCCGCGCCGCTCCGGCATCGACGCCTGCGCGGAGATCAAGGCGGTGGCCCCCTCCACCCGCATCCTCATGCTCACCTCCTCGGAGGAGGAGGACGACCTGTTCGGCGCCATCCGCGCCGGCGCCAACGGCTACCTGCTCAAGGACGTGCCCGCCGAGGAGGTCGCCGACGCCATCCGCGCGGTCGTCACCGGGCAGTCCCTCATCACCCCCAAGATGGCCGGGCTGCTGCTGGGGGAGTTCGCCGCCATGCGCCGGCGCGACGAGGAGCGCAGCCTCGGCGTGGTCGGCGCCCCCCGCCTGAGCCCGCGCGAGCTGGACGTGCTGCGCCTGCTGGCGCGCGGCATGGCCAACCGCGAGATCGCCGGCCAGCTCGGCATCAGCGAGAACACCGTGAAGAACCACGTGCGCAACCTGCTGGAGAAGCTGCAGCTGCACTCGCGCATGGAGGCGGTCGTCTACGCGGTGCGCGAGAAGATCGTGGAGCTGTCCTGAGCGAGGGCCCCGCGCCGGCGGTGGAGGAGATCGGCCCCGGCGAGGCCCGCCGCGCGGCGCTGGCCGCCCAGGGCTTCGCGGCGCGGCGCCCGGCCGCGCCGGGCGCCGCGCACGTGGCGCGGGTCGTCGAGCGCCTGGGCGTCGTGCAGATCGACTCGGTGAACGTGCTGTGCCGCAGCCACTACCTGCCCTTCTTCAGCCGCCTGGGGCCCTACCCGCGCGAGGCGGTGGACCGGGCGGTGCACCGCCGCCCGCGCCGGCTGGTGGAGTACTGGGCCCACGAGGCCTCGCTGGTGGCCCCTTCCACGCACCGGCTGCTGCGCTGGCGCATGGCGCGCGCCGCGCACGACGCGTGGGGCAGCGTGCGCAGCGTCGCCGTGGAGCAGCCGGAGCTGGTGGGGGCGGTGCTCGCGCACGTCGCCGCGCACGGGCCGGTCACCGCCCGCGAGGTGGAGGCCGCGCTGGCGCCGGGCGCGGGGCGCCCCGGGGAGCACTGGGGCTGGAACTGGTCGGCGGTCAAGCGGGCGCTGGAGCACCTCTTCTTCGCCGGGGAGGTCTCCTCGGCCGGCCGCACCGCGCAGTTCGAGCGCCGCTACGACCTCACCGCGCGGGTGCTGCCGCCGGAGGTGGCCGCCGCGCCGGACCCGGCGGAGGACGAGGCGGTGCGCGGGCTGGTCTCCCTGGCCGCGCGCGCCCTGGGCGTGGCCGGCGAGGCCGGCCTGCGCGACTACTTCCGGCTGCGCCCCGAGCAGTGCCGCCGGGCGGTGGCCGAGCTGGTGGAGGCCGGTGAGCTGGTGCCGGTGCGGGTGCGCGGGTGGGCCTCCACGCAGCGGCGCCCGGCGTACCGGCACGTGTCCGCGCGGGCCCCGCGGGTGCGGGCGCGGGCGCTGCTGACGCCGTTCGACCCGCTGGTGTGGCACCGCCCGCGCACCGAGGAGCTGTTCGGGGTGGCGGTGCGCCTGGAGTTCTACGTGCCGCGCGAGCAGCGGGTGCACGGCTACTACGTCATGCCCTTCCTGCTGGGCGAGGAGCTGGTGGCGCGCGTGGACCTCAAGGCGGACCGCGCCGCGCCCGGCGGGGTGCTGCGGGTGCTGGCGGCGTGGGCCGAGCCGGGCGCCCCGCCGGACGCGGCCGCGGAGCTGGCGGCGGAGCTGTCCGACCTGGCGCGCTGGCTGGGCCTGGCGGCCGTCGAGGTCGCCGGCAGGGGGGACCTGGCGGAGGCGTTGTCAAGGGCGGTGGGGCGTTCGGGTCACGCCGGGGGCAGCGGCTCAACGTGAGCGCGGCCGCGGCCGACACCTGGGCCGTGGACGTCTCCGAGGTGACCGCCGGTCACGTGGCGCAGGCCGGCGACCTGCTCGAGCACGTGCTGGCCGAGCTGTCCGGCGCGCCCGGCGAGCGGGAGGTCCTGCAGCGCGCCGCCGCGGTCGTCGCCGACCTGGTGGACGCCGACGTCGTGGCGGTGTGCGAGGGCGGGCACGTGCACGGCGGGGTGGGGCTGGGGCCGCGCTCGGTGCCCGAGCGCGGCCTGGCCCGCGTGGTGCACGACGGCGGCGGCACCTTCGCCGTGCCCGGCCTGGGCCGGGTGCGCGCGGTCGTGGTGGACGTGCCCGACCTGACGGGGGTGCGCGTGGTCGTCGGCCGCGCCGCCGAGCGCGTCCAGGGGGCCGCGGTGGAGCCCGGCGACCTGCGCGCGGTGCAGCTGGTGGCCCGCGTGGCGGGCCTGGTGGTGCTGGCCCGGCACGGGCGCGAGCGGGAGCGCCGGCTGCGCCAGCAGGACGCCCGCGGCGCCGCCGAGCGCAGCCGCCTGCAGCAGGCGCTCAGCCAGCGCGAGCAGGTCCTGACCACCACCGTGCGCTTCCAGCGCGCCGTGGCCGGGCGCCGGCCCCTGCCGGAGCTGCTGCTGCAGATCGCCACCAGCTCCTCGGAGCTGCTGGGCTCGCGCGCGGTGTCCCTGGTGCTGGCGGACCCGCGCTCGCAGATGCGCCTGCGGGTGGTGGCGGCCGTCGGCGAGCCGGTGCTGGAGCCGGCGCGCGCGCTGGCGGCGGCGGCCGCCCTGGACGGCTTCGGGGTCTCCCCGGGCGGTGACGGCGCCCCCGCCGCGGCGGGCGTGCACATCAACGGCCGCGGGGTGGGCGCCCTGGTGGTGGAGGCCGGTGCGCAGCCGCTGGACGCGGTGGGTGCCACGGTGCTGCGCGCGTTCGCCGAGCACGCCAGCACGGCGCTGAGCCACGCCGACACGGTGCGCGCGGTGGAGGCGGCCTCCACGGACCCCCTGACGAACCTGCCGAACCGGGCGGCGCTGCTGCGCCACCTGGAGGTGGCCCTGCGCGCGGCGGCCCCGGACGGGCTGGGCACGGCGGTGCTGTTCGTGGACCTGGACGGCTTCAAGGGGGTGAACGACGCGCTGGGGCACGCCGCGGGCGACGAGGTGCTGGGCCGGGTGGCGCGCCGGCTGCGCCGCTGCCTGCGCGGGGACGACTTCGCCGCGCGCCTGGGCGGCGACGAGTTCGCGGTGGTGGTGCGCGCCCACGAGCCGGAGCGGGCCGCGCACCGGCTGGCCGAGCGCGTGTGCGCGGAGCTGACCGCGCCGCTGGAGGTGGACGGGCGCTCGGTGCGGGTGGGCGTCAGCACCGGCCTGGCGGTGGGCTCGGCGGAGCTGGGCGCCGCGGAGGTGCTGCGCCGCGCCGACAGCGCCATGTACCGCGCCAAGGCGCTGGGGCGGGGGGACGGGCAGGCCGCCGCGGGCGGCGCGGTCGTGGTGTTCGGGGCGGACGCGCACGACGCGGACGTGCTGCGCCGGCAGCTGGAGCCGGACCTGCAGCGGGCCGTGGCCGAGGGCGAGTTCGAGCTGCTCTACCAGCCGCTGGTGCGGCTGTCGGACGGGGCCGTGGTGGGCGTGGAGGCGCTGCTGCGCTGGCGGCACCGCACGCGCGGGCTGCTGGAGCCGGGCGCCTTCCTGGTGGGCGCCGAGCGCTCCCCGGCGGTGGACGAGCTGTGGCGGTGGGTGCTGCGCTCGGCGTGCGCGCGCGCCGCGCTGTGGCGCCGGCAGGTGCCGGGGCTGTCGATGACGGTGAACCCGTCGGTGCAGCACGCCCTGTCGCGCTCGGGCGCCGAGGACGTGCTGCGGGCCCTGACGGCCTCGGGCCTGGAGCCGGGGGCGCTGGTGCTGGACGTGCCGGCGCGGGTGCTGGAGGCCGACCCGGACGTGGTGGGGGCGCGGCTGGCGCAGCTGCGCGCCACCGGGGCGCGCGTCGTGCTGGACGGCTTCGCGGCGGGCGGTCCGGCGGCGGGTGGTCCGGGCGGTCCGGGCGGGGCGTCGCCGGCGCCGCTGCGGCGGCTGCCGGTGGACGGGCTGAAGCTGGACCGCTCGCTGGTGGCGGAGCTGGACGGCGGCCAGGGGCCGCGCGCGGTGGCCGCGGTGCGCACGCTGTGCGAGCTGGGGGCGGTGCTGGACCTGCGGGTCGTGGCCGAGGGCGTGGAGCGCGCCGAGCAGGTGCGGCTGCTGCGCGAGGCGGGCTGTTCGCTGGCGCAGGGGCTGCTGCTGGGCCCGCCTCGCGCAGCAGCCGCACC
>NZ_JAAALM010000348.1 GCF_009906395.1 Kineococcus indalonis | reverse complement strand
GGGTGGACAGGGTGCCGATGCCCTCGACCTCCACGTCGACGCGCTGCCCGGCGCGCACCGGGCCCACCCCGGCGGGCGTGCCGGTGAGGATCACGTCGCCCGGCAGCAGGGTCATGGCGCTGGAGACGTGGGCGACGATCGCGGCGACGTCGTGGACCATGAGCGAGGTGCGCCCGTCCTGCACGAGCTCGCCGGCGTCGTCGGGGCCGGAGGCCAGCCGGGTGGTGATCCGCACGTCCGCCGGGTCCAGCTCCGTCTCGATCCACGGGCCCAGCGGGGTGAACCCGTCGGCGCCCTTGGCGCGCCACCACTGCTTGTCCGGGCCCTGCAGGCTGCGGGCGGTGACGTCGTTGGCGACGGTGTAGCCGTAGACGACCTCGCCGACCCGCTCGCGCGGCACGTCCTTGCACAGCCGGCGGATCACGACCGCCAGCTCGCCCTCGTAGTGCAGCTCCTCGCCGGCCCACGCCGGGATGGGCAGCGGGTCGCCCGGGCCGGCCACGGAGGTGTTCGGCACGGTGAAGACCAGCGGCTCCTCGGGCACCTCGTTGCCCAGCTCGGCGGCGTGGGCGGCGTAGTTGCGCCCGATGCCCAGGACCTTGCTGCGCGGGATCACCGGCGCCAGCAGGCGGGCGTCGGCCAGCGGCACGCGCTCGCCCGTGGGGTTCAGCGGGGTGAACAGGGGGTCGCCCGAGACGACGAGGACCTCCTCCTCCCCCGGCGCGCCCTCGACCACGCCGTAGCGCGGGTCGGAACCGGCGGAGGAGAACCTGGCGATGCGCATGCCGCGAGCCTAGTGACCCGCCGGGTCAGAGGAGCCGGTGCATCCAGCCGTGCCGGTCCTCGGCGCGGCCGTGCTGCAGGTCCAGCAGCTGCTGCCGGATCGAGGCGGTGACCTCGCCGGTGGCGCCGGTGCCGTGCACGAGCTCGCCGTCGCGCGAGACCAGCCGGCCCACGGGGGTGACCACGGCCGCGGTGCCGCAGGCGAACACCTCGGTGATGCGCCCGGAGGCCACGCCCTCGCGCCACTCGTCCACGCTCACGCGGCGCTCGACGACCCGGTGGCCGGCGTCCTGCGCCAGCTGCAGGATCGAGGCGCGGGTGATGCCCTCCAGGATCGTGCCGGTCAGCTCGGGGGTGACGACCGTGCCGTCGTCGTGGACGAAGTACAGGTTCATCCCGCCGAGCTCCTCGACGTACCGGCGCTCGGCGGCGTCGAGGAAGCAGACCTGGTCGCAGCCGTTGTCGTGCGCCTCGTCCTGCGCGACGAGGCTGGCGGCGTAGTTGCCGCCGCACTTGGCCGAGCCGGTGCCGCCGAAGGCGGCGCGGGTGTAGTCCTGGGTGAGCCAGATGGAGACGGGCTCCACGCCGCCGCGGAAGTAGCTGCCGGCCGGGGAGGCGATGACGAGGAACTTCACCTCGTGCGCGGAGCGCACCCCGAGGAAGGCCTCGGTGGCCACCATGAAGGGGCGCAGGTACAGCGAGGACTCCCCGCCGGAGGGCACCCACGCCTCGTCGGTGCGCACCAGCTGGGTGACGGCCTCGAGGAACATCTGCTCGGGCACCTCCGGCAGCGCCAGCCGGCGCGCGGAGCGGGCCAGGCGGGCGGCGTTGGCCCCCGGGCGGAAGGACCACACGCTGCCGTCGGCGTGCCGGTAGGCCTTCAGCCCCTCGAAGACCTCCTGCGCGTAGTGCAGGACGGCGGCGGCCGGGTCCAGCTGCAGCGGGCCGTAGGGCACCACCGCGGCGTCGTGCCAGCCGGTGCCCCTGGTCCACGTGGCGGTGGCCATGTGGTCGGTGAAGTGCTTGCCGAAACCGGGGTCGGCGAGGACCTCCGCCCGCCGCTCGGCGCTCACCGGGGCGGCCGAGGCGTGAACGGGGAAGCTCATCGGGGTCTCGGTCGTGGTGGCGCTCACGCGGGGCTCCTCGTGCGGTGGGACGGTGCGGACGACGGTACCCCCGGCGCGGCGGCCGGGGACGGCGGGGAGGTGCGGCTCAGCCGGCGGCCAGCGCGGCCAGGGCGTCGCCGACGGCGGCGGTGCCGCGCGGGCCGGCGACCCCGCCCCCGGCGCGGCCGGCGAGGTCGGCGCCGACGGCGGCCTCGACGCGGGCGGCGGCCGCGCCCAGCCCGAGGTGCTCCAGCATCAGCGCGACGCTGAGGACGGCGGCGGTGGGGTCGGCCAGCTGCTGCCCGGCGATGTCGGGGGCCGAGCCGTGCACGGGCTCGAACATGCTGGGCGCGGTGCGGTCGGGGTTGACGTTGCCGGAGGCGGCCAGCCCGATGCCGCCGGTGACCGCGGCGGCGAGGTCGGTGAGGATGTCGCCGAAGAGGTTGTCGGTGACGACGACGTCGAAGCGCGCGGGGTCGGTGACCAGGAAGATCGTCGCGGCGTCGACGTGCAGGTAGTCGACGGCCACGTCGGGGAACCCCGCGCCCACGGCCTCCACGGTGCGCCGCCACAGGTGCCCGGCGTGCACGAGCACGTTGTGCTTGTGCACCAGCGTGAGCTTCCGGCGCGGGCGGGCGGCGGCGCGGGCGAAGGCGTCGCGCACGACGCGCTCGACGCCGAAGGCGGTGTTGACGCTGACCTCGGTGGCGATCTCGTGCGGGGTGCCCACGCGCAGGGCGCCGCCGTTGCCGACGTAGGGGCCCTCGGTGCCCTCGCGCACGACGACGAAGTCGACCTCGCCGGGGTCGGCCAGCGGGGTGGGCACCCCCGGGTACAGCTTCGAGGGGCGCAGGTTGACGTAGTGGTCCAGCGCGAAGCGCAGCTTGAGCAGCAGGCCGCGCTCGAGCACGCCGCTGGGCACGCTCGGGTCCCCGACGGCGCCGAGCAGGATCGCGTCGTGGCCGCGCAGCTCGGCGAGCACGGAGTCCGGCAGCGTCTCGCCGGTGCGGTGGTACAGGCGCGCCCCGAGGTCGTACTCGGTCGTCTCGGCCTTCGCGCCGGAGCCGTCGAGGACGGCCCCGAGGACCTTCAGCGCCTCGGCCGTCACCTCCCGCCCGATGCCGTCGCCGGGGATGACCGCGAGCCGCAGGGTGTCCGCCATGGCCGGGAGGGTACCGGAGGCACCGAACGACGCGTCCGGGATTCGGGATCGGCGTCTCACCCACCGGACGCGGGTGTCCACCCGCGGGGGGAGGCGGCGGGTGGTCCCGCGGGCTGACGACCGCCGGGGCGGGCCGCCCTACGCTCGTGCGGTGCCGCAGGAGAACGTGTTCGACCGCTTCGTCGCCTGGACGCGCGCGAACGTGCTGCTCATCGACGCCACCGCCGCCGTCGTCCTGGCCCTGGTGTGCGCGGCCGCGGCCACGGCCACCCTCACGGGCGTGGCCACCGACCCCGGCGCGGTGCTGGTGAGCGTGCTGCTGTGCCTGCCGCTGGCCCTGCGGCGGGTGCGGCCCGAGGTCAGCGGCGCCCTGGTGGCCGCCGCCGGCCTGCTGGAGCCCTTCGTGGTGGACACGCCGCCGCTGGCGAACGCCGCCGTGCTCGTGGCCCTGTACTCCCTGGCCGCCTACGCCGCGCCGTGGGCCTCGCGCGGCGGTCTCGCGCTCGGCCTGCTGGGCGCGGTGGTGGTCTCGGCGCGCTACGTGCTGCCGTACAGCGGCGCGTTCCGCGCCCTGCCCGTGACCCTCTTCGTCGCCGTGCTGGTGGTGGCCACCTGGCTGCTGGGCAGCCTGCGCCGCGCGTTCCGCCAGAACGAGGTGGCGCTGCGCGAGCGCGCCCGCCTGCTGGAGGTCGAGCGCGAGAACGAGTCGCGCCTGGCGGCCACCGCCGAGCGCCAGCGCATCGCCCGCGAGATGCACGACGTGGTGGCGCACTCCCTGTCGGTGATCATCGCGCAGGCGGACGGGGGCCGGTACGCCGCGGCCGCGGACCCGTCCGCCGCGGCGCAGGCGCTGGGCACGATCTCCGCCACCGGCCGGCAGGCGCTGGCCGACATGCGCGGGCTGCTGGGGGTGCTGCGCCAGGGACCGGGCGACGAGCGCGCCCCGCAGCCGGACGCGGCGCAGGTGGCCGACCTGGTCGCGCAGGTGCGCGCCAGCGGCCTGGACGTGCAGCTGGACGTGCTCGGCGAGCCGCGCGAGCTGCCGCGGGCCGTGGGCCTGGCCGCCTACCGCATCGTGCAGGAGTCCCTGACGAACGTCCTCAAGCACGCCGGCCCGGCCGCGCGCGCCCGGGTGGAGGTGCGCTGGGACCCCGACGCGCTGCGCCTGGGCGTGGACGACGACGGCCGCGGCGCCGCCGCGATGGTCGCCCCCTCCCCCGGCGGGCAGGGCCTGGTCGGCATGGCCGAGCGCGCCCGCCTGCACGGCGGGGCGGTCACCAGCGGGCCTCGGTCCGGCGGCGGTTTCCGGGTGCGTGCCACCCTGCCGTACGCCTCGCCGTCCTGACCGGCACCACCGCCCCACCC
>NZ_JAAALM010000347.1 GCF_009906395.1 Kineococcus indalonis | reverse complement strand
CGTGGCGTCCCCGCCCGACCCCGTGCGCACCACTCGCACCACCCGCCGCAGCCCCCCGCGGCCGGGGACGCCACGTCCCCGGCCGCGGGGGGCTGCGGCGCACCCGGGGCCGGCCCACCGGCCGTCACCGCCCGGGCACCACCCGCCGGGCGGGCGCTCAAGGACCCGGGCGCGCGTGCCGAAGGAGGCAGTAGCCAGGACGGCGCAGCAGGGCCACGGACGGGCCGCTGGACGAGGGAACCCGACAGGGTGACCAGGACGACAGGCGGTGCAGTGCGTTTTCGCAACCTCTCGCAGATGGCGGTGCCGATCGGCGTCGTCGGCATCATCCTGCTGCTCGTCGTGCCGCTGCCGGCGCCGTTGCTGGACTTCCTCATCGCGACGAACATCACGTGCTCGCTCATCGCGCTGCTGACCTGCATCTTCGTCAAGCGGCCGCTGGACTTCTCCGTCTTCCCCTCGCTCATCCTGGTCCTGACGCTGTTCCGGCTGGGCCTGAACGTGGCGACGACGCGCCTGGTGCTCTCCGACGGCTACGCCGGCAAGGTCATCGAGGCCTTCGGGCACTTCGTGATCTCCGGCTCGCTGGTCATCGGCCTGGTGATCTTCCTGATCCTCGTGGTCATCCAGTTCGTCGTCATCACCAAGGGCGCCGAGCGCGTCGCCGAGGTCGGCGCGCGCTTCACCCTGGACGCGATGCCCGGCAAGCAGATGGCCATCGACGCCGACCTCAACGCCGGCCTGATCGACGAGGACGCCGCCCGCCGCCGGCGCGCCGACGTCACCGCCGAGGCGGACTTCTACGGCGCCATGGACGGTGGCTCGAAGTTCGTCAAGGGCGACGCCATCGCCGGCATCATCATCGTGATGATCAACCTGATCGGCGGCTTCGCCATCGGGATGATCCAGCACGGCCTGGGCCCGGCGGAGTCCATCCAGCAGTACGCGCTGCTGAGCATCGGCGACGGCCTGGCCTCGCAGGTCCCCGCGCTGCTGCTGAGCGTGGGCACCGGCCTCATCGTCACCCGCGCCACCGGCACCGGCGACATGGGCTCGCAGGCCATCGCGCAGCTCGGCCAGCACAAGCTGGTCCTGCAGATCGCCGGTGGCGCCGCCGCGGTCCTGGCGCTCATCCCCGCCATGCCCAAGCTGCCCTTCTTCCTGGTCGCGGCCCTGTGCTTCGTCGCCGCCACCCGCATCTCCCGGCGCGACGCCGCCGAGGCGAGGGCCGCCGAGCTCGCCGAGCTGGCGCCGGCCCCGGTCAACCCCAACGAGGCCGCCGAGTCCCTGCTCGAGGAGATGCGCGTGGACCCGCTGGAGGTCGCGCTCGCCCCCGACCTGATCGACCTGGTGGACACCTCCGTCGGCGGCGACCTGCTCGAGCGCGTGCGCGCCCTGCGCCGCAAGATCGCCCTGGAGATGGGCCTGGTCGTCCCGCCGGTGCGCACCCGCGACTCCCTCGACCTGCCGGTGTCCACCTACGCGGTGCGCATCTCCGGCGTCGAGGTCGCCCGCGGCACCGCCCCGCCCGGCCAGGTCCTCGCCCTGGGCGAGAACCTCGACGGCCTGCCCGGCCGCGCCACCGTCGAGCCGGTCTTCGGCCTCAACGGCAAGTGGATCCCGGCCGAGCTGCGCCACCAGGCCCAGCTGACCGGCGCCACCGTCGTGGACCGCGCCAGCGTGCTGATCACCCACCTCGGCGAGCTCGTGCGCACCCACGCGCCGCGCCTGCTGGGCCGCGAGGACGTGCGCTCCCTGGTGGACGCCCTCAAGCGCACCCACCCGGTCGTCGTGGACGAGCTCACCCCCAGCGTCCTCACGCTGGGCGAGGTGCAGCGCGTCCTGCAGGCCCTGCTGGAGGAGGCGGTGCCGATCCGCGACCTGGCCCGCATCTTCGAGGCGCTGAGCCTGAAGGCCAAGCAGGGCTCCGACCTCGACGGCCTCGTCGAGGCCGCCCGCGCCGCGCTGGGCCCGGCGGTCGCCGCCGTGCACGAGCAGGACGGCGTCCTGCACGTCATCACGCTGGACCCGCTGCTGGAGCACACCCTCGCCGAGGGCCTGCGCCCCGGCGAGCACGGCGCCAGCCTGGCCCTGGACGCCGCCACCGCCGAGCACCTCGTGACGGCCTCAAGTTCCTGCCTGGAACGTGCCGAACAGCAGGGCATCTCCGCCGTGCTGGTGTGCGCGCCCCCGCTGCGGGCTCCGCTGCGCCGGCTGCTCAAGGTGGCCGTCGGCCGCCTCCACGTCCTCTCCTACGACGACGTCAGCAACCACCCCCGGATCGAGACGGTTGGATCGGTGAGCGGTGTCCACGCACTTGCTTCTTGAGGGGCCCGACCTGCAGGACCTGCTCGCGCAGGTCCGCCACGACCACGGAGACGCCGCCCGCGTCGTCCGCGCCGAGCGCATCCGTTCCGGAGGCGTCGCCGGATTCTTCACCAAGGAGCGCTACGAAGTGACGGTCGAGATCGACACCGACGGCACCACCCCCGACGGCGCGGCCGCGGCGGCCGAGGGCACCGCCGCCGCCGAGCAGGCCACCTCCGGCCGGCACGCCGCCCCCGCCGCCGAGGCCGCCGGCGACGACTCGCCCGAAGAGGCCCTCCAGTCCGGCGCCGGACGTGCCGATGACTTCGAAGAGGCCCGGCAGGGCCTCGTGGAGATGCTCAAGGCCTCCGGGGCCGTGAGCAGCGCCCGCGCCGCGGGCCTGCTCGGCACCGACGGCACCGACGGCCCCAGCGCCGCCGGGGGCGCCGAGGAGGTCGTGGAGGAGGTCGACCTGGCCGCCGCGCTCGCCGAGGCGGCGCGCCGGGAGGAGGAGCGGCGTCTGGACGAGGAGCGGGTCGCGGCCGAGCTGGCCGCGGCGCAGCAGGCCGAGGCCGAGCGGGTCGAGGCGCAGCGCCTGGAGGCGGAGCGGGTCGAGGCCGAGCGCCTGGAGGCGGAGCGGATCGAGGCCGAGCGGGTCGAGGCCGAGCGCCTGGAGGCCGAGCGGGTCGAGGCCGAGCGCCTGGAGGCCGAGCGGATCGAGGCGCAGCGCAGGGAAGCGCAGCGCCGGGAGACCGAGCGCAGGGAAGCGGAGCGCAGGGAAGCGGAGCGCAGGGAAGCGGAGCGCAGGGCCGCTGACCGCCGCGAGGCGGAGCAGCGGGAGACGGAGCGGCGAGCGGCCGCCCGTGCGGAAGCGGAGCGTCGGGAGGCGGAGCGCGTGCAGCAGGAACGTGTGGTGTCGGAGCGTCGGGAGGCGCAGCGCCGCGAGGAGGCCCGCGAGGAGGTGCGCCGCCGCCAGGCCGAGCGCATCGAGCGCGCCGGTGCGCCGGCCCCCCGCGGCGGCGAGCGCAGCCTGGGCGACCTGCTCGCCGCGGCCGACGCCGCGGACGGCTCCGACCGCCTGCAGGCGATGCTCTCGGCCGGGCGCGGTGGCGCGCCCCGCCGCCGCGCCGAGCAGGCGCCGCAGCGCCCCGCGGTGCCGCACCGCCCGATCTCCACCGAGGGCAACGGCTTCGCCGCCACGCTGGCGGCCGTGCGCACCCTCGGCGAGGGCGACCGCTCCACCCGACCGAACGTCACGTCTGATGTACGCTCGGTCACTAGGCAGTCGCCGCGTCCTTCGGGGACCCGTCCGGGCCGGCCGGCTGCCGCAGCAGGCGCCGGCGCCCCGTTCGGCGCTCTGCCCGCTCGCACCACGGAGGATCGCGTGACTCCTGACCAGTTCGGTGCCGCCAACGGTGTCGCCGCGCCCCGCCGCCTGGAGCGGACCGACGTCCCGGCCGAGGGCCGCGGGCGCGGTGGGGAGCAGGAGGGCCCGGCGCCGGTGCGCGAGGGCTTCGAGGCGCGCCGCGGTGCGCCCCGCCGCCCCGAGCTGCGCCGCCCGGCGCCCGTGGAGGACCACTTCGGCGACCGCTTCGCCGACGAGGACCCGGCGCCCCAGGGCGCCGGCTACGCCGAGGACGAGTACGACGCGCCGTTCGAGCCCGCGGGGGAGCGCCGCCAGGCCTACCCCTACGCGGTGGCGGACGACTACGCCGAGGCGCGCGACCTGCGCGGCGAGCCGCGCCACGAGACGCGGGTGCCGCAGGGGACCGAGCGCATGAACAGCGTGGCCGGCGAGCGCGCCGCCCACGACGGGGACGACAACGAGGCAGCTGACATGGACCTGACTTACCGTGATTCTGTGACGACCTACAGCGACCGCCCGGCGCCCGCCCGTGCGCCCTACCGCGAGCCCCACGACTCCGGGGACGTGCTGCGCCTGGCCCGCGAGATCGAGGTCCCCGCGCCCCTGCGCGTCGGCTCCGGCGAGCTCGTCGTCGTCGTCGGCGAGGCCGACGCCGTCGTGGGCGCCGCCCTGCTCGTCGCCGACGAGGTCGGCTCCGAGGCGCCGCTGGTCCTGGGCCGCGCCGACGTGCAGAACACCGTCACCGCCGAGGAGCTGCCCGCCCGCCAGGAGCAGGCCCGCCGCTGGA
>NZ_JAAALM010000346.1 GCF_009906395.1 Kineococcus indalonis | reverse complement strand
GGCCGGGGGCCGCGGCGGTCGCGGGCGCCTCCCCGGGCCGGCTGGGAGCGCTGGTGGACCGGCTGGCGGGCGCGCTGGCGGCGCGCTCCAGCCGCCGGGGGTTCCTGGCGCGCACCGCGGTGGTGGGCTCGGCGCTGGCGGTGGGCCCGTGGGGGTACCTGACGCGGCCGGGCACCGCGTACGCGGCGGTGTGCGGGGTGGACTCCACCTGCTCGTCGGGCTACACGGTGTTCTGCGCGACGATCAACGGCGGGGTGAACCGGTGCCCGCCGGGCAGCCTGGTGGGCGGGTGGTGGAAGTCCGACGGGTCCGGCTTCTGCTGCGGCGGCGCCCGGTACTACGTGGACTGCCACAGCTACTGCTCGTGCGGGTGCAGCGGGCGCAGCACGTTCTGCGCGGAGAGCTGCACCTCGTGCCGGTGCGGGTGCGGCCCGACCGGGCAGTGCGACCAGCGCAAGGTGTGCTGCAACCGATTCCGGTACGGGCAGTGCAGCCAGGACGTGCGCTGCACCGGCCCGGTGTGGTGCCGGGTGGTCACGTGCACGCCGCCGTGGCGGATCCCGGCGTGGAGCTGCACGACGACGAGCGCGACGGACCAGCGCACCGGCCGGCACGGCGCCCCGGCGCTGGAGGACTGCACCGCGATCGGCAGCCGGTACACCGCGCTGGGCGGGCAGGGCGGCTTCCTCGGGGAGCCGCGCACCCCGGAGCTGCGCACGCCCGGCGACCGCGGGGTGTACCAGCACTTCGAGGGCGGCTCGCTGTACTGGTCGCCCGCGACCGGCGCGCACGAGGTGCACGGCGCGGTGCGCGACGCGTACGCGCGCAGCGGCTGGGAGGCCGGCCCGCTGGGCTTCCCCGTCACCGACGAGCGCCCCACCCCCGACGGGCGCGGGCGCTTCAACCACTTCGAGCGCGGCTCGGTGCACTGGTCGCCGGCCACGGGGTCGTGGGAGGTGCACGGCGCGGTGCGCGGCACGTGGGAGCGGCTGGGCTGGGAGGCCGGCCCGCTGGGCTACCCGGTGAGCGACGAGCGGGTCACCCCGGACGGGCGGGCGCGCTTCAGCCACTTCGAGCGCGGCTCGGTGTACTGGTCGCCGGCCACGGGCGCGCAGGCCGTCCTGGACCCGGTGCGCGACGCGTGGGCGCGCTCGGGCTGGGAGGCGGGGCCGCTGGGCCTGCCGGTCGGCGAGGCGCGCGAGGACGGCCCGGACCGGCGCCGGCAGGACTTCGAGCGCGGCGCGGCGGTGCTGCGGGTGTCCACCGGGCAGGTGGTGCTGGAGCCGCGCTGACCCGCGCCGCGCCGTCGGGACCACCCGCCGGCAGGTCTTACCCTCGTGTCCGTGTTCGACCGGTTGCGGCTGATGAGCGACTACGAGGCACCCACCCCCGTCTGGGCCCCCGCCGACGTGGGGGCGTTCGTGCTCACCCCGACCCACCTGGACCACCTGGGCCTGGACGAGGGCCTGCGCACGCGCCTGCTGCGCTGGCAGGCGTACTTCGACGAGCACCACCCCGCGGACCTGTGCGCGTGGGACTCGCCGGGCTCGTGCGCGCGGTACGCCTCCGAGGGCCGGCGCCTGCGCGAGGAGCTGGACCGGGCGCTGCCCGGCCTGCAGGTCGACCTGGACCTGTGGCCCGTGCCCGCCGACGACCGACCCGCCGACGACCGACCCGGCGACGACCGACCCGGCGACGACCGACCCGGCGGGGGCTGAGCGCTCCCCCGTACCCTCGCCCCGTGGACGACGCGCGCGCCTGGGTGCACCGGGCGGTGCGGCTGGTGGAGGCCGACGCCAACCGCAGCGCCGACACCCACCTGCGGGTGCTGCCCCTGCCGGCGCGCTGGGGCGTGCAGCTCTACCTCAAGGACGAGTCCACCCACCCCACCGGCTCCCTCAAGCACCGGCTGGCGCGCTCGCTGGTCCTCTTCGGCCTCGCCAACGGCGACATCGGCCCCGGCACCACGCTCGTGGAGGCCTCCAGCGGGTCCACCGCGGTCTCCGAGGCGTACTTCGCGCGGATGCTCGGCCTGGAGCTCGTCGCGGTCGTGCCGCGCACCACGGCCGCCGCGAAGCTGGAGCTGATCCGCCAGCACGGCGGGCGCCTGCACCTCGTGGACCACCCCGGGGAGGTGTACGCCGTCGCGGAGGGGCTGGGCGCCCGGCCCGGCTGGCACTACCTGGACCAGTTCGCGATGGCCTCCACGGTCACCGACTGGCGCGGCAACAACAACATCGCCTGCTCGATCTTCGAGCAGATGGCGCTGGAGGAGAACCCCGAGCCGGAGTGGATCGTCGTGGGCGCCGGCACCGGCGGCACGAGCGCCACCATCGGGCGGTACTGCCGCTCCACGCGCCGGCGCACCCGCCTGGCCGTGGCCGACCCGGAGGGCTCGGCGTTCGCGCAGGCGTGGCGCACCGGCTCGCGCGAGGTCACCGCGCCCGGCTCCTCGATCGAGGGCATCGGCCGTCCGCGCGTGGAGCCCTCGTTCGTGCCGGGGGTGGTCGACCTGGTCACCACGGTGCCCGACCCGGAGTCCGTGGCCGCGGTGCGGCTGCTGCACGAGCGCACCGGCGTGCGCGCGGGCGCCTCCACCGGCACCAACCTCGCCCTGGCGCTGCGCCTGGTGGACGAGCTGCGCCGCGAGGGCCGCCCCGGCAGCGTCGTCACCCTCATCTGCGACGACGGCTCGCGCTACCTGGACACGTACTACTCCGACGCCTGGGTCGCCTCCCGCGGCTGGGACGTGGCCGCCGCGCGCGCGGTGCTGGAACCGCTGTTCGGCGACGCCCGCTGAGGCGGGCGGGCTCGGCGCGACCGCGCGGCGCGGGGGTCAGAAGCGGAAGCCCCCGACGGCGGTCTGCAGGTCCGCGGCCAGCCGCTCGAGCTCCTCGGAGGCGCGCTGCGCCTGCGCCGCGCCGCTGGTGGTGGCGCTGGCGCTGCCGGCGATCGTGGAGATGCTGCGGGCGATCTCGGTGGACGAGGACGCCGCCTCGGACACGTTGCCGTTCATCTCGTTCGTGGTCGCGGTCTGCTCCTCCACGGCGGAGGCGATCGTCGTCTGGAAGTCGCTGATGCGCGCGATGACCTCGCGGATCTCCGAGATCGCCGACACCGCGTGCCCGGTGTCGGCCTGGATGGCGTCGACGCGGTGGGTGATGTCCTCGGTGGCGCGGGCGGTCTGCTGCGCCAGCTCCTTGACCTCCCCGGCGACGACGGCGAAGCCCTTGCCCATCTCCCCGGCGCGGGCGGCCTCGATGGTGGCGTTGAGGGCGAGCAGGTTGGTCTGCTCGGCGATGGCGGTGATGGCCTTGACGACGTCGCCGATCTCGCGGGAGCTCGACCCCAGCTTGCTGACGGTGGCGTCGGCGGTGCTCGCCATCGCCACGGCCCGCTCGGCCACGCGGGCGGCCTCGGCGGCGCTGACGGAGATCTCGCGGATGGAGGCGCCCATCTCCTCGCTGCCGGCGGCGAGGGTCTCGACGGTGCGCGAGACGCCCTCCGCCGCGGTGGAGACGACGCCGGCCTGGGACTCCGCCTCGGCCGCGCCCCGCGCCAGCGCGGCGCTGGTGGCGGACAGCTGCGCGCTGGCACCGGCCAGGGAGGTGGAGGTCCCGGCGATCGCGCGGACCACCTCGCGCAGGCTGGACGTGGCGCGCTGCAGGCTGCGGGCCATCCGGCCGATCTCGTCGTCGCTGCGCACGTCGGCGGTGCGGGTCAGGTCGCCCTCGGCGACGGCGTCGAGGACCTCGGAGACGGCGCGCAGCGGGCGGGTGACGCCGCGCACGACGAGGGAGGCGAGCGCGGCGGCCACGAGCAGCCCGCCGAGCAGCACGACGACGACGAGGACCAGGCCGGAGCTGACGCGCTCGGTGGCGGCGTCGGTGCGGGCCTTGGCGCGCGCCTCCTCGGCCAGCCCGGCCGCCTCCACGGCGTCGGCGCCCTGCGAGACCACCGGCAGGACGACCTCGCGGTAGGTGGCGGCCGCGCCGGCGACGTCCCCGGCGTCGGCCTGCGGGGCGAGCTGCTCCTCGAAGAGGCGGACCATCTCCCGGTAGGCGCCGGTGAAGACCTCCACCTGCTGCGGGTCGGCGGCGCGCGGGGAGTAGTCCTCCAGCGAGGCCTCGAGGTCGGCGACCTTCTCGTCGAGCTGCTCGCGCAGGTCCGCGCGCGTCTGCGGCGAGGCGGCGGGGTACTCGACGATGCGGGCGCGGGCGGCCTGGAAGCCGCGCTGCACGCCCGAGAGGTCGACCAGCGGCTGCACGCTCTGCGAGTACGTCGCGGCGGTGGTGTCGCGCAGCTCCACCATGCGCGCGGCGGCCAGGCCGCCGACGGCGAGCGCCACGACCGCGCTGACGGCCACGCCGGCGCTGAGCTTGACGGCCACGGGGCGGTCGGCGGCCCACCGGCGCAGGCCGCGCTCGCGCGCGTCGGGGGCGCCGACCGCCCCGTGGCCGTCAAGC
>NZ_JAAALM010000345.1 GCF_009906395.1 Kineococcus indalonis | reverse complement strand
CCACCGCCCCGCGCGCCTCGTCCGCCGCCACCAGCTCCGCGTACCGCCCGCCCAGCGCCAGCAGCTCCTCGTGCGTGCCGCGCTCGGCGACGCGGCCGCCCTCCAGCACCACGATCTGGTCGGCGTCGCGCACCGTGGACAGCCGGTGCGCGATGGTGACCGTGGTGCGCCCGCGGGCCACGTCGCGCAGCGCCGAGGACATCGCCCGCTCCGTGCGGGTGTCCAGCGCGCTGGTCGCCTCGTCCAGCAGCAGCACCGGCGGGTCGCGCAGCACCGCCCGGGCCAGCGCGATGCGCTGCTTCTCGCCGCCGGAGAAGCGGTACCCGCGCTCGCCGACCACCGTGTCGAAGCCCTCCGGCAGCGCGTCCACGACCTGCTGCACCTGCGCGGTGCGCGCCGCGCGGCGCAGGTCCTCCTCCGTGGCGCCGGGCGCGGCGAAGCGCAGGTTCTCGGCGATGCTGGCGTGCAGCAGGAACGTCTCCTGCGTCACCACGCCCACCGCCGCCGCCAGCGAGCGGGCCGTGACCGCGCGCACGTCGTGGCCGTCGACGAGCACCGCGCCGGAGCCCACGTCGTACAGCCGCGCCAGCAGGTAGCCCAGCGTCGTCTTGCCCGAGCCGGTGGGGCCCACCACGGCCAGCGAGGTGCCCGCCGGGACCACCAGGTCCACGCCGCTGAGGGTGTCGCGCTCGGCGCCGGGGTAGCGGAAGGACACCCCCCGGAACTCCACCCGCCCGCGCGGGCGCACCAGCTCCACCGCGCCCGGCGCCTCCACCACCTCCGGGGCGGTGTCCAGGTACTCGAAGACGCGGGTGAACAGCGCCATCGAGGCGTGCAGGCGCACCAGGATGCGCAGCAGCGCCCCCAGCGGCCGGAACAGCTGCGCCTGCAGGGTCACCAGCGCCACCAGGGTGCCGGTGCTCAGCGCGGTGCCGGTGCCGCGCAGCCACCCGCCCAGCAGGTACGTCAGCGCCGGCACCGCCGCCATCGTCAGCGTGATCAGCGACCACTGCCAGCGCCCGGCCATCTCCGAGCCGACCTCCAGGCGCGCCACCGCGTCGGACTGGCGGGTGAAGCGCTCCACGACCTCGCGGGTGCGCCCGCTGGTGCGCGTCAGCAGGATCCCCGACACCGACAGCGTCTCCTCGACGGTGGCGGACATCTCCGCCAGCTGCCGCTGGCGCTGGGCGGTGATGCGCCGGCGCAGCCTGCCCACCCGCCGGTTCAGCCACACCGACAGCGGCAGCACCGCGAAGGAGAACAGCGCCAGGCGCCAGTCCAGGGCGAGCATCGCCACCGCGGTGACCACCACCGCGGCGAGGTTCTGCACCAGCTCGGCGCCCGTGCTGGTCACCACGGTCTGCATGGCGCCGATGTCGTTGGCGATGCGCGACTGCACCTCGCCGGTGCGGGTGCGGGCGAAGAAGCCCAGCGACATGCGCTGCAGGTGCGCGTACAGGGAGGTGCGCAGCCCGTGCATGACGGCCTGGCCCACGCGCGTGGTCAGCAGCCCCTGCACGACGTCCAGGGCGGTGCCCACCGCGGCGATGGCCACCAGCCCGCCGGCCAGCGCCGCCAGCAGCCCCAGGTCCTGGCGCGGCAGGGCGACGTCGACGACCTCGCGCAGCAGGAACGGGGAGGCCACGCCCGCCACCGCCGAGACCGCGATGAGCCCGGCGACCACCGACAGGGCGCGCCCGTGCGGGCGGAACAGGCCCAGCACGCGCAGCACCTCCTCGCGCTGCGGGCGCCCCGCGGGCGGCTCGCCCCTCGCGGGCCGGAACGGGTCGCGGCTGGGGTCCCCGCGCACGCACCCTCCTCGCCGTGGTGGTCACCTCGCCCGGCCCGCCCCGCGCGGTCCGGCCACCCCCAGGTTAGGAGTCGCCCCGGACACGGGCGGCGCGCGCCGCGTCCCCCTATCCTGTGACAGCGGGTGAGGGCGTCGACCGGCGCCGTGCACGAGGGGAGCGCCCGGGTGACCCCCGGCGCCGAGGTGAGGGTGTTCGGATGCAGGCGACGCCCGCAGCGGGCTGGGACGGCTGGTCCCCGGTGGGCGGCACGGACGCCCCGCTGCTGCGCGCCGTCGGCCTCATCGCCCCCCTCGAGGAGCTGCTGACCGCCACCGCCACCGGCGGCGGCCCCCTCGTGGTGCCCGACGCGCGCGCCGACGCCCGCTGGTCCGCGCTGCCGGCGGTCACCTCCGGCGTGGTGGGCTGCTACCTGGGCGTGCCGATGACCGGCACCGACGGCCGCGTCGTGGGGGTGCTCGCCGCCTTCGACCCGCTGCCGCGGCGCTGGGCGCGCACCGACGTGGAGCTGCTGGTGGACCTGGCGGCCGTGGCCGTCGGGGAGCTGCAGCTGTCCGCGCTGGCCGTGCAGCACGCCGCCGACCAGCTGCGCTGGCAGGTGGGCGTGGCCGCCGGCGGCGTGGGCAGCTTCGACCTCGACCTCGTCACCGGCCAGCTCACCTGGGACGAGCGGATGCTGGAGATGTTCGGCTACTCCGCCGAGGAGTTCGACGGCACCTTCGCCGTCTTCGCCGCCCGCGTGCACCCCGACGACCTGCCGCGCGTGCAGGAGGTCCTCGACGCCGCCGTCGCCGGCGGGGACGTCTTCGACGCCGAGTACCGGGTGCTCAACCCGGCCGGCACCCGCTGGGTCAAGGCGCGCGGGCGGGTGCTGCGCAGCGCGGCCGGCCAGCCGCTGCGGCTGGCCGGCGCCGCCTACGACACCACCGCCGAGCGCAGCAGCGACGCGCGCGTGGCCCGCGTCCTGGAGACGATGTCGGCGGCGTTCTACTCCCTGGACCGCGAGTGGCGCTTCAGCTACGTCAACGCCGAGGCCGAGCGGCTGCTGCAGCGCCCGCGCGAGGAGCTGCTGGGGCGCAGCGTGTGGGAGCTGTTCCCCGGCACCCTCGGCGCCGACTTCGAGCGCGAGTACCGCCGCGCCGCGGCCACGGGCGAGCCGGTCGCCTTCGAGGCGTACTACCCGCCCCCGCTGGACGGCTGGTTCGAGCTGCGCGCCTGGCCGGACCCCGACGGGCTGTCGGTGTACTTCCTGGACGTCACCGCCCGCCGCGCCGCGCAGCAGGAGGCCCAGCGCACCGCCCGGCGCCTGGAGCTGCTCGCAGCGGTCAGCTCGGACCTGGTGGGCACCCTGGACGCGCACGAGGCGGTGGCCCGGCTGGCCCGCCACGTCGTGCCCGCGCTGGCCACCTGGTGCGTGGTGACCCTCGTGGAGGAGTCCGGGCAGCTGCGCGACATCGGCTCCTGGCACGCCGACCCCGCGCTGCGCCCGGTGGCCGAGGAGTACCGCCGCGTGCGGCTGTCCGGGCTGGCCGAGGACTCCCCGCTGCTGCGCGCCCTGCCCGGCCAGCAGCCCGTCGCGGTCACCGAGCGCGCCGTCGAGCGGCTGGCCGGCGTGCTGGCCGAGCCGGCGCGCTCGCTGCTGCGCCGCCTGGCGCCGGAGTCGACGTACATGCTGCCGCTGCGCGCGCGCGGGCGGCTGCTGGGCCTGATCACCCTCTACCGCGACGCCGACGCCGGCCCGCTGGGCGTGGAGGACCGCCGCACCGCCGAGCAGGTCGCCGACCGCGCGGGCCTGGCGCTGGACAACGCGTGGCTGTACGCGCGCCAGCAGCACGTCGCCGAGGGGCTGCAGCGCAGCCTGCTGACCGCGCCGGTGGAGCCGGACCACCTGGAGGTGCGGGTGCGCTACCGCCCGGCCGCGCGCGCGGTGCAGGTCGGCGGGGACTGGTACGACTCCTTCCTGCAGCCCGACGGCGGCACCGTGCTCGTCATCGGCGACGTCATGGGCCACGACGTGGACGCCGCGGCCGCGATGAGCCAGGTGCGCAGCCTGCTGCGCGGCATCGCCTACTCCAGCGGCGGCTCGCCCGCGGCGGTGCTGGCCACGCTGGACGCCACGATGCGCGGGCTGGCGGTGGCGACGACGGCCACGGCGGTGGTGGCGCGCCTGGAGCAGGACGGCGAGCAGCACGACCGCGCGGTGCGGCGGCTGCGCTGGTCCAACGCCGGGCACCCCCCGCCGGTGCTGCTGCGCCCGGACGGCACCGTCACCGAGCTCGACGGGGACCAGCCGGACCTGCTGCTGGGCATCGACCCTTCGCTGCCGCGCAGCGACGAGGAGGTCGAGCTGGAGGACGGCTGCACGGTGCTGCTGTTCACCGACGGCCTGGTGGAGCGGCGCGGGCAGGACCTCGACGAGGGCCTGGCGCGGTTGCGGCAGGTGGTGGCGCAGCTGGCCGGGGCGGACCTGGACGACCTGTGCGACGGGATCCTGGACCGCCTGCTGCCCCCGGCGCCGGAGGACGACGTGGCGCTGGTGGCGGTGCGCCTGCACCCGCAGGACGGCCCGCGCCCGGCGGTCGCCGGCCCGCAGAGCGTGCCCGAGGCCCTGCCCCTGCCCGGCCGCTGACGCCCCTCCCCGGGCCCGTCCCCACCGGGCCCGGGG
>NZ_JAAALM010000344.1:612-4475 GCF_009906395.1 Kineococcus indalonis | reverse complement strand
GGGCGGGGCTCACCCCCGCCGCCGGCGGCGCAACCGGGCGGCGACCACGGCGACGTCGGCGAGGGCGACCACGGCGAGCAGCACCAGCACCAGCCCGGGGCCGCGCGTGCCGCCCGGGGGCCGGGCGGCGGTGAGCCACAGCGCACCGAGGACGCCGCACACCACGAGGCCGAACAGGGCCAGCAGCAGCCGCAGGGTCAACGGGGAGCGGGCGGTGCGCGGCTCGTCGCCGGTGCGGCCGCGGGGCTGCCCGGGCGGCACGCGCCCGGCGTCGGGTCCGGCGGGGCGACGCGGGTCGGCTGCGCTCATGCCGGTGGGGTACCCCGGCGCCGCGGTGACCATGCGCGCGGTCCGGGCCCGGGCGGCGTCGCCTGAGTGGCGCCGTCCCGCCGCGGCGCCCAGGATCGGGGACCTGCGCAGTCGTGTCCGACCCGCCGGCGCCGCACCGCGGCGGCCCCGGCCCGTGAGGGGAGTCCCCGTGAGCAGCACCTCGCCCACCGCCCGACCCGCGGCGCGCCGCCGCACCGCGCTGGCCGGCGTCCTGCTCCTGCCGCTGGCGGTGGCCGGCTGCACCGGCACCGGCCAGGAGGGCGCGGCCGCCACCAGCAGCGGTGCGGCGTCGAGCAGCGCGCCTGCCGCGCCGGGGTCCGCGCAGGGGTCCACCGGGGTCGGCGGGGGCGCGGCGGGCCTGGAGGAGTCGTACCAGCAGGTGATCCGCCAGGTGCTGCCGTCGGTGGTGCAGATCAGCACCGGCACCGGCCTGGGCAGCGGCGTCGTGCTCGACGCCGACGGCAACATCGTCACCAACGCGCACGTCGTGGGCGACGCCACCAGCTTCCAGGTGCAGTTCGCGAACTCCCCCGCCTCCTACCCGGCGACCCTGGTGGGCAGCTACCCGCAGAACGACCTGGCCGTGGTGCGCGTGGAGGGCGCGGCCGAGCTGGTCCCGGCCCGGCTGGGCGACTCCGACGCCGTGGAGGTCGGCACGCTCGTGCTGGCCATGGGCAACCCGCTGGGGCTGTCCAGCAGCGTGACGAACGGGATCGTCTCGGCCACCGGGCGCACCGTCACCGAACCGCCCAGCGAGGCGGTGCCGGCGGGCGCCACGCTTCCGGGCACGATCCAGACCTCGGCCGCCATCAACCCCGGCAACAGCGGCGGCGCGCTGGTGAACCTCGCCGGGGAGGTCATCGGCATCCCCACCCTGGCGGCCACCAACGGCCAGCAGGGCGGGGCCGCTCCCGGCATCGGCTTCGCGATCCCGTCGAACACCGCCCGCGACATCGCCCTGCAGCTGGTGCGCGACGGGCGGGTCACCGACACCAACCGCGCCGCCCTGGGCGTCACCATCACCACCATCGCGAACGCCTCCGGGCAGCCGGCCGGCGTGGGGGTGGTCTCCGTGGAACCCGGCGGCGCGGCCGAGCGGGCGGGGCTGCGCGCCGGGGACGTGATCACCTCGGTGGCCGACCGGGAGGTGGGCAGCGCCTCGGAGCTGGCCACGGTGCTGGCCGGGCTGGAGGTGGGCCAGAGCGTGCCGGTCGTGGTCCGGCGCGGCGGCGACGAGCGCAGCTTCGACGTCGAGCTCGGGGAGCTGCCCGCGAGCTGAGGCCCCTCAGCGCACGGGCGGCCCGGGCGGCAGCGGCACCGCCCGGTGCCGCCAGGCGCGCGTGCCGAGGGCGCCCAGCCACACCGAGGCGCCGGCGACGGCCGCGCCGGCGAGCACGTCGACGAGGTAGTGCCAGCCGAAGTACACGGTCGCCAGCGCGGTGAGCGCGGCGTAGGCCCACAGGACCCAGCGCACCACCGCGCCCAGGTGCGCCAGCTGGGCGACGAGCGCGGCCGTCAGCACGATGGAGACGTGCAGGGACGCGAACGCGGCGATGCCGTGGATGCGGTCGGTGCCGTGGGGGTCGGCCAGCACCAGCACGCGCGAGCGCATCAGGCTGGCCTGCAGCTCGGAGACCCCGGTGGCGGGCAGGTCCGCGTACTGGGCGGGGTCGGCGTAGACGGGTCCCAGCGCGGGCAGCAGGTAGTACGAGGCGGTGCCCAGCGCCCAGTTCAGGCCCAGGGCGGTCACGTACCAGTACCCGTCGCGCGGGTCGCGCACCCGCACCAGCGCCAGCGCCAGGGAGAACGGCACGAAGAACAGGAAGAAGACGTACACCGCCGACAGCACGTGCGCCGCGACGCCGGTGCCCAGCGCCTCGTGGAGCACGTGGGCCGGGTCGGCGCCGAACGCCATCGCCTCGTCCAGGCGCAGCAGGTCGCGGTCGTGCAGCTCCCCGCGCAGCAGGGGCAGGTGGTTCTTGAGGTTCCGGTAGCCGACGTAGGTGACGTAGAAGCTGAGCAGGCCGAGGAGCACGAGGCCCAGCCGCTGCGGCGCCAGGCGCTCGCGCAGCACGGCGCGCGCCGCCGCGGCCCGGGCGCCCCCGCCGGCGGAGCGGACCCCCAGGGCCAGGCGCGGGAGCAGGTCCACCAGCAGGAACCCCGCCGCCAGGGCCGGCAGCCGCACGTAGCTGGGGCCGAGGAAGCCCTCCGGGTCGCGCAGCCGGACGTCCAGGGCCAGGGAGGCCACGAGGGCGGTCGTGCCGGTGAGCACGGCGACGCCCACGAGCAGCGCGCAGGTGCCCCACCACGACACGTGCGGCTCGGCGGCCGTCCCGGGCGCCGACCCCGGAGCTGGTCGTCCCGGGGCGGGCACGCCCGCCGCCGCCGGTCCCCGGGGGCCCGGGGCGGCCCCTCCGGGGGAGATCTCGTGCACGAGCGACCTCCCGCGTCCACCTCGCCGTCAGCCGGGGTTCGGCTGGCGTGCATGGTGCCACGCGGGACCGGCCCCGGCGCGGGCGACGCGGCCGGCCCCGTCAGCGGGTGGGGCCCCCTCGGCGGGTGAAGGCCATCAGGTGGTAGCGGCAGGAGGGCCCCCGCCCCCGCGCGACGTGCTCCAGCCGGTAGCCGGCACCGGTGCCCAGCGCGTGCAGGCGCTCGTCGGTGGGGTACCCGGCGACGAACCGGGCGGGGTCGCGGCTGACGAGGACGAGCACGTCGGGCCGGCGGCGCAGGACGGTGCGCGCTCGCACCGCCGGCGCCAGCGGGCCGGTGCGCTGCAGGAGCGGGTCGTTGAGCAGGAAGGCGTCCAGCGCCGTGCGCCCGCCGGCGCGGGCGGGCACCAGCCCCGCGTCGGAGACGGCGAAGACGGTGCCGTCGGGCGTGGTGCGCAGCCACGCGGCCATCGCCGCGCGCGCCGCCACCTTGCAGTCCCCGTAGCGCTGGGCCCACCCGCGCACCTCGGCCGCGCCGCCGGGCGGCACGAGCAGCAGCACCGCGGTGGCCGCGGCGGCGGTGGTCGCGACCGCCGCCCGGCCGCGCCAGCGGGTGCCGGTGGCCGGCAGGGCCGCGACGGCCGCGCCGGCCAGCAGCGCCAGCAGCGGCCACACGGGCACGAAGAAGCGGCTGTACCCGTTGGCGCTGTCCAGCGTGCCGATCGAGCCGGCCGCCAGGACCAGCGCGGGCACCACCAGGACGCGGCCGCGACCGCCGGCCAGCACCGCCCCGGCCACGGCGAGCACCACCACGGGCGCCGCCTGCTCGAGGAACTTCACCAGCACCGCCGCCCCCTGCCCGGTGCCCGCCTTGTAGAGCACGGAGTTGGGCAGCAGGTGCTCGAAGACCGCCAGCCGGCCGGCCTGCAGCACGGCCTGCGAGGCGACGGGCACGCCCACCAGCCACGCGCAGCGGCGCAGCGCCGCGCAGCGCCGGGCGCGGTGCAGCAGGCCCGGCCCCTCCGCGGCCGCCACCACGGCCAGCGCGGGCACGAGCCCCTCCGGTCGCAGCCACGGCAGCAGCGCCAGCAGGAGCGCCGC
>NZ_JAAALM010000344.1:0-602 GCF_009906395.1 Kineococcus indalonis | reverse complement strand
GCCCGCCGCGCCCGCCCGCCGTCGGGGCGCGCGAGCTCCAGCACGGCGGCGGTCAGCGCGAGCGCGACGAGCGGGGTCTCCAGCCCGCCCACGGCCCACAGGGCGAACGGGGCGCAGCACCCGACGAGCACGGCCCCCACCGCCGCCGCGACCCGGCCCGCGACGGGGCGGGCGCGCAGGCCCACGAGCAGCACGCACCCCGTGCCGGCGGCCACGCCGAGGACCCGCGCGGTGCCCAGCGCCGGCAGGCCCACCAGCGCCGCCAGCGCCTCCAGGCCCACGAGCAGCGGGTTGCTGGCGCCCTCCACGACGGGGCCGGCGGGGTTCCAGGCGAAGGCGTGCCCGGCGGCGAGGTTCTCGGCGTAGCGCACGCTGATCCAGGAGTCGTCGGTGACGAAGCCCCGCAGCGACCAGCACAGCCACAGGTGCACGGCGCAGGCGCCGGCCACGACGAGGTCCGCCGCCGGGGTCCGCAGCGCGTCAGGGACGTGACGGGCCGGGGCGGCGCGGCGCGCCCCGGTGCGCACGGCCCCCTCGCCGGGCCGAGGGGGCCGGTGTCGGGCACGCTGGCCGCGGGGACGCCCGGCGGGCGGAGGCGGGCG
>NZ_JAAALM010000343.1 GCF_009906395.1 Kineococcus indalonis | reverse complement strand
GCCCCGGGCGCCCCCGGCGGGCGCCCGGGGCGCCGTCGCGGGCACCGGGGGCGCCCTCGGGGGCCTCGCGGCCCTCCCGCGCCGGGCGCACGGCGGCCACCGCCTCGACCGCGCGCGCCACGGAGTCCACCTCCACGAGCACCAGGCCCAGCGAGTCGGCCTGCGCGCCGAGCTTGTCGCGGGTGCCGGCGGGCACCAGTGCCTGGCGGAAGCCGCGCCGGCCGGCCTCGGCCAGGCGGCGGGCGATGTCGGGGACCGGGCGGATGTCCCCGGACAGGGCCACCTCGCCCAGGGCGACGACGTCGGCGGCCAGCGGCTGGTCGGTGCTGGCGGAGGCGATGGCCAGGGCCACCGCCAGGTCGGCGGAGGGCTCTCCGATGCGCATGCCGCCGACGGTGGCGCAGAAGACGTCCTTGTCGTACAGGCGCACCCTCCCGTGCCGCTCCACGACGGCCTGCGTCATCGCCAGGCGCGCGGCGTCCAGGCCGGAGGCGCCCCGGCGCGGCTGCGGCAGGTACGACTGCGCCACCAGGGCCTGGATCTCGGCGAGCAGCGGGCGCTTGCCCTCGACGACGACGGTCACGCAGGTGCCCGGCACCGGGGCCTCGCGCTGGCCCAGGAACAGGCCCGAGGGGTCGGTGACCTCCCGGATGCCGTCGGCCTCCTGGACGAAGCAGGCCACCTCGTCGGAGGCGCCGTAGCGGTTCTTCACCCCGCGCAGCATGCGCAGCGGCGAGTGCTTGTCGCCCTCGAAGTGCAGCACGACGTCGACCAGGTGCTCCACGGTGCGCGGGCCGGCGATGTTGCCGTCCTTGGTGACCTGCCCGATGAGGAACATCGGGATGCCGCGGGCCTTGGTCAGGCGGGTCAGGACGGTGGCGACCTCGGTGACCTGCGCCACCCCGCCGGTGCGGCCCTCGACGTCGGGGCTGGCGATGGTCTGGACGGAGTCCACGACCAGCAGGTCCGGCTGGACGTCGTCGACGTGCCCGAGCACCACCGACAGGTCGGTCTCGGAGGCGATGAACAGCTCCGCGGCGTCCGCGCCCATGCGCTGGGCGCGGATCTTGATCTGCTCGGCGGACTCCTCGCCGGAGACGACCAGCACCGTCCTGCCGGTGGCGGCGATGCGGTTGGCCACGTCCAGGGTCAGGGTGCTCTTGCCCACGCCGGGCTCACCGCCCAGCAGCACCGCCGCCCCGGGGACCAGGCCCCCGCCCAGCACGCGGTCCAGCTCGCCGATGCCGGTGGGGCGGTGCCGGGCGCGGTCGGTGGAGATGTCCCGCACCCGCAGCGCCTTGGTGACCACCGCCGACGGGGCCAGGCTGGTCCTGGTGCCGGCCGAGCGCGCGGGCTCGGCGGCGGCCTCCTCCACCGTGCCCCACGCCTGGCAGCCGGTGCACCGCCCGATCCACTTGGCGTGCTCCTGCCCGCACGCGGTGCAGCGGTACAGGGTGCGCGTCCTGGCAGGCATGCGGGCAGTATCGGTGCCGCCTCCGACACGGGCGCCGCGGCGCGCGGCCTCAGGAGCGGGCGAGGCGCTCGGCGGCGTCCTCCCCCAGGGCGTTGCGCACCTCGGCGAGCAGCTGCGGGCGGCGCGCCAGCACGGGGTCGCCGTCCAGGAGGAGGTCGGCCTCGGCGCGGGCGGTCTGCACCATGGGCAGGTCGGCCTTGAGGTCGGCCACCCGCAGGTCCGACTGCCCGGACTGGCGGTTGCCGAACAGCGACCCGCCGCCGCGCAGGTCCAGGTCCACCTCGGAGAGGTGGAACCCGTCGGTGGAGGCCTCCAGCGCCTGCAGGCGCGCGACGGAGTCGGCCGAGGAGGCCCGCCCGGTGAGCAGGCAGTGCGAGGCGTGCCGCCCGCGCCCGACGCGCCCGCGGATCTGGTGCAGCTGGGCGATGCCGAAGCGCGCGGCGTCCACGACGACCATCACGGTGGCGTTGGGCACGTTGACGCCCACCTCGATGACGGTGGTGGCCACCAGCACGTCGATCTCGCCGCGCTTGAACGCGGCCATCGACCCCTCGCGCTGGGCGCGGTCCTGCTTGCCGTGCACCAGGCCCAGGCGCAGGTCCGCCAGCGCCCCGGCGCCCAGGGCCTCGAACAGGCTGGTGGCGGCCTGGGCGGCGAGCTTCTCGTTGTCCTCCACCAGGGAGGCCACGACGTACGCCTGACGCCCCTGCGCGACCTGCTCGCGCACGAGCGTCCACGCCTCGGCGTGCTCGTCCTCCGGCGCCGGGTCCTGCGGGACCCAGCGGGTGGTGATGGGGGTGCGCCCGGGCGGCAGCTCGTCGAGCACGGTGACCGACAGGTCGCCGAAGACGGTCAGGGCCGCGGTGCGCGGGATGGGGGTGGCGGTCATGATCAGCATGTCGGGCACGCTGCGCTCGCCGTCGCCGTCGCCGTCGCCGTCGGTGCCGGGCAGCGGAGCGCCCTTGGCGCGCAGCGCCGCGCGCTGCTCGACGCCGAAGCGGTGCTGCTCGTCGACGACGACCAGGCCCAGCCTGGCGAAGAGGACGTCCTCCACGAGCAGGGCGTGGGTGCCGACCAGCACGTCGACGGCGCCGGCGGCCAGGTCGGCCAGGATGCGGCGGCGGTCCTTGGCGCGGGTCTTGGAGCCGAGGAACTCCACCACCAGCGGGCGGCCGTCGGGGTGGGCGGTGCCGGCCAGGCGCTCGGCCAGCTCGGTGTGCAGCTGGGTGGCCAGGATCTCGGTGGGCGCCATCAGCGCGCCCTGGTATCCGCCCTCGACGGCCATCAGCAGGCTCATCGCGGCCACCACCGTCTTGCCGGAGCCGACGTCGCCCTGCAGCAGGCGGTGCATGGGGTGCGGGCGGGTCAGGTCGGTGCGCACCTCCTCCAGCGCCCGGGTCTGCGCGCCGGTCAGCGGGAAGGGCAGCCGCGCCAGGAACGCCCCGGTCAGCTCGCCCGTGGGGGCGTGCGCCACGCCGGTCTCGGCGGCGGTGGCGTGCCGGCGCAGGCCCAGGGCGATCTGCATGCGCAGCAGCTCGTCGAAGGCGAGGCGGTCGCGCGCGCGGGCGGCGACGTCGAGGTCGTCGGGGTGGTGCACCTGCCGGTACGCCTCGGCGCGGTCCACCAGCGCGTGGCGCTCGCGCACCTCGGCCGGCAGCGGGTCGCTCAGCTCGCCCAGGCGCCGCACCGCCTCCCCCGCGGCCGAGTGCAGGTCCCACGTGGTCACGTTGGACTTCGCGGACTGGTTGTACACCGGCACGATCGTGGCGGGGTTGTCGCCGATGGGGTCCATCAGCGGGTTGGTCATCTGCAGGACCGGCTTGCCCGAGCGCGGCGTGAACGCCTCGACCCTGCCGTACACGGACACCTCGTCGCCGGGCCGGTAGCGCCGCGCCAGCCAGGGCGAGTTGAAGAAGGTCACCGTCAGCGCGGCGGTGCCGTCGTTGACCTGCACGCGCAGCAGGCGCTTGGTGCGGTCGTACTGCCCGACGCTGTCGATGCGCGCCAGCAGCCCGACCGTCTCACCGACGTGCTCGCGCAGCTTGCGGATCGGCAGGACGGTGGAGCGGTCCAGGTAGCGCAGCGGCACGTGCATCAGCAGGTCGTAGACGCTCTCGATGCCGAACTCCGCCAGCCGCTCGGCCAGCGAGGGCGTCTTGCCGCGCGCCTTCTTCGACCGCACCGCGTGCAGCTCGGTGACCGGGACCCCGCGCAGGCCGTCCACGGTGCCGTCGTAGCGCAGGGGGGCGTCGCGCTCGGCGGCCAGCGCCTCCACGCCGGCGTCCAGCACCAGCCCGTGCCGGTGCGCGAAGCGCGCGACGTCGTCGACCTTGTCGGCGTCGGCGCGCCAGGAGCCCGAGGAGCCGTCCCACCGGGCCGCGCAGGTGCGCTTGACGTCGTCCTGCAGGACCGCGGTGTGCTCGAAGCGGATCGCGAGGGAGCGTTCGGCCCCGGGGCCCTCCACCACGGTGACGTCCGGGCCCGCCGGGGAGTCGGCCGCCGCGCGCAGGGCCTCCCGGGCGTCGCCGAGCAGCTGCACGCGGTGCCCGGTCAGCGCCCGCCGCAGGGCCAGCGCGGTGCGCCGGGTCAGCGGCAGCAGCCAGGCCCCCTGCCCGTCCCAGGTGGCGCCGGGCAGGGCGCGCAGCTCGGTGCGCAGGGGGTGCGCGGCGCTGGTGGTGCACACCACGGTGCGCTGCGCCGGCGCGAGCGGCCGCTCGCGCACGGCGACCTGCACGACGCCCGCGGGCTCCGCAGGCGCCGGGGAGGCGGGCCCGGGCACCGGCTGCCGGACCGGCTGCTGGGCCGGTCGGTCGGCCGGTTCCTGCACCGCCCGCGGGTCCGGCCGGGTCGCGGGCCCCGCCTCCACGCCCGGGTCCGGGCGGGCGCCGTCCACGACAGCGCCCCCGGGCCGGGTCGCGGCGGGGTCGGCGGCCGGCTCGGCCAGCAGGTCCGCGTCCCACCCCGCGGCCTCCAGCTCAGCGCGGTAGGGGCCGGTCAGCAG
>NZ_JAAALM010000342.1 GCF_009906395.1 Kineococcus indalonis | reverse complement strand
AGCCTGGCCGGCACCGTGGAGGTCTCCGGCGGCGAGCTGCGCGCGGCGCGCGCGCGGGTGCCGCTGTCGGTGGTCTCGCGCGTGGACGTCGTGTCCGCCGGGCAGCGCCGGGCGGCGCTGGGCACGGAGCTGGACGCCCGCGCGCACCTGGCGATCCGCTCCTGGGTGCCGACGGCCGTGCGCGTGCACCTGGACGACCCTGCCGACCCGACCCCGTACTGGGTGGTCTCCACCCGTCGCCCCCAGCAGCTCGCGGACGCGATCGCCCGCGGCCGCTGAGGGCGGCGCGCGCCTCAGGCGGCGCAGTCGTTGCAGATGATCCGGCCGTTGCCGGCGTCGTGGAGCTGGCTGCGGTGCACCACCAGGAAGCAGCTGGTGCACGTGAACTCGTCCTGCTGGCGCGGGAGGACCCGCACCGACAGCTCCTCGTTGGAGAGGTCCGCGCCGGGCAGCTCGAAGCCCTCCGCGGCCTCCGTCTCGTCCTCGTCGACGGCGCCCGAGCTCTTGTCCGTGCGACGGGCCTTCAGCTCCTCGATGGAGTCCTCGTTGAGCTCGTCGTCGTTCTTGCGCGGTGCGTCGTAGTCGGTCGCCATGACCCTGCCTCACTCCGTGTTCCGTGGTCCTGCGGCCGGCTCAACGCTGCACGGCCCGGTTACATGCCCGCGCCCCCGGCCCCCTGCTCGACGGTGCCCGACCGACGAGGCGAGCACGCATCATGACCTACTGCCGGGCGCACCACGAACCGGGGCGGGTCACGGCGCGTCGCGAACGGCCACGCAGGGCGCTCGCCGCTGCTCCGCTCGGCTGCTCGCGCTGCTCCGGACGGCTCGTGCGCTCCCGGGCCCTCCGGGGCTCCGGCGCCGTCCGCCGCGGCCCCGCCGCCGGTGACGGGCGCGTCGCACACCCGTCGCGCGCCCGTCAGGTGCCCGTCGGGAGGCCGCCACGTCCCCGTCACCGGCCGGACACCGCGCGAGCGGGGCGCCTTGCGGTGACGCGCGCGGCGTCGTCCACGGCGACACCGCGGGAGTTGGAGCGGACTCCGACGCCCCGTAGTGTGCGGCCGTCCCCGCCGACGGCGGCCCCGTGCGCGAGCGCCGCGCGGCCGCCGGGCGCCCAGACCCCCAGGAGGTGCCGTGACCGCGCAGGAACCGCGTCCGGACGGCTCGACGACGCCCGAGAACGAGACCACCCGCTCCGCCCCGCCCGCGTTCGTGGCGGAGCTGTCCGAGCGCGTGCAGCAGACGCGCGCCACCATCGAGTCGGCCACCGCGGCCGGCGAGGAGGAGCTGGCCGCGGCCCACCTCGGCGAGCTCGAGGGGCTCGTCGACCTCGCCGCCGCGCACGACGTCGCGCTGCCCGACACCGTGGCCTACCTGGCCGCCCAGCAGGGCGCCGGGACCGGCGCCGGCGCGCTGGACGGTCCGGTGGACGGGGTGCTGGACCTCACCGCCGTCGACGCCGCCCGCTGCGCGCCCGCCTGAGCCGGGGCGGGCAGCACAGCTCCACCAGCACAGCTCCACCAGCAGGGCCCCCACCCCGTGAGGGGGTGGGGGCCCTGCTCGTGCGCGGCCCGCGCGACGTCCCGGCGGGGGTGGTCGACCCGGTGGTCGGCCCGGTGGTCGGCCCGGTGGTCGGGCCCGGTCAGCCCGCCAGCTCGGCCCGCAGGGCGGCGTGCAGCCCGGCGCCGGCCGCCAGCACGCCCTCGGTGCGCGCCGGCCCGCCGTCGAAGCCGGTGACCAGCGCGCCGGCCTCGCGGGCCACCAGCGCCCCGGCGGCCATGTCCCAGGGCTTGAGGCCCCTCTCGTAGTAGGCGTCCAGCCGTCCGGCGCCGACCCAGCACAGGTCCAGCGCGGCGCTGCCGATGCGCCGCACGTCGCGCACCCGCGGCAGCAGGCGGGCCAGCACCGCTGCCTGCTCGGCGCGGCGCTGCGGGTCGTAGCCGAAGCCGGTGCCCACCAGCGCCTGCCACAGCGCCACGTCCTCCGGCACGCGCAGCGCCCGCTCCCCCTCCGCGCTGCGCAGGCTCGCGCCCTGCCCGAGCGCGGCGCTCCACACCTCCTGCGCGGTGGGGTCGTGCACGCACCCGGCCAGCACGGTCCAGGTCGCCGGGTCGGGGCGGTCCGTGCCGCGGGCGGGGTCCACCACGCAGGCGACGCTGACGGCGTAGGCGCGCAGGCCGTAGAGGTAGTTCACGGTCCCGTCGACGGGGCACACCACGTGCGAGGGGCCCAGCGAGCCGGTGGCGGGCTGCTCGGGCCGCTCGCCGCGGGCGAGCGCGGCGCGCTCCTGCACCAGGTCCACCAGGCCGGCGACGAAGGCGGCGTCGGCGCCGACGGTGGCGGCGCGCGCGAACGGCAGGCCGATCTCCTCGGCCGTCTCCGCGGCCTCGGTGTCGAGGTCGAACTTGACCTCCATGTGGTCGCTGACGAACCCGACGGGCGCCACCACCACGCCGGGCACGCCCTGCTCGTGCAGCGCGCGCAGGTGGTCGTTGACGTCGGGCTCCAGCCAGGGCTGGCTGGGCGGGCCGGAGCGCGAGCAGTAGGCCAGGTCCCAGGGCACGTCGGTGCCGCGGGCCGCGCCGGCGCGGCGGGCGACCTCGGCGGCCACGTCGAGGTGCTGGCGCACGTAGGCGCCGCCGTCGCGGCCGGAGACGTCGTTCATGGCGTCGGGGATCGAGTGGGTGACGAAGACCACGCGCGAGCCCTCGGGCACCTCGCCCAGGGCGCGGGCGACGGCCCGGGCGTTGACCTCGGTGAACGCCGGGTGGTTGAAGTAGTGGCGGATCTTGTCGAACTCGATCTCGCGGCCCTCGGCGGCCAGCGCCTGGGCGGCCCGGGCGAGGTCCTCGCGGTACTGCCGGCAGCTGGAGTAGGAGGAGTACGCGCTGGTGAAGACGACCAGCACGCGGCGCGCACCGGCCTCGTGGGCCTCGCGCAGCACGTCGGTGGCGTACGGCTCCCAGTTGCGGTTGCCCCACAGCAGCGGCAGGTCCGCCAGGCCCCGGGCGTCCAGCTCGCTGCGCAGCTGCGCGAGCAGCTCGCGGTTCTGGTCGTTGATGGGGCTCTTGCCCCCGAAGTGCAGGTAGTGCTCGGCGACGGCCTCGAGCCGCTCGCGCGGGATGCCGCGGCCGCGGGTCACGTTCTCCAGGAAGGGCATGACGTCGTCGGGTCCCTCGGGGCCGCCGAAGGACAGCAGGAGGAGCGCGTCGTAGGGACGCGCGGAGGTTGTCGCAGCGCTCACCGGGTCATTCTCGCCGCTGCGGGGGCGATCGCCCGCCGAGGGTGGTGAACGGCGCTCCGCGGTCGGGCGGTGCCCGCGCGCGGTGCGCGCGGGGCCCGGCCGGGGGCCCGCGGCGGGTCCCCGGAGCCGTCCCCGGGAGCCGCCGGGGAGCGGTGCGGCCGCGCCCCGCGCGCACCTGACCCTCGACCCGAGGGTCAGGGTCCGGGCCGGTTCCTGCCCGGAGCCGGGTGAACACGCAGGTGTGCAGGTGGCAGAGTGCGTGCAGCGCTCGGCCCGACCGGGAGCCGCGCCGGCCCGGCCCGTCCGGCCGCGCCGCCGCAGACGACACCGCTGGAGGACGCCCTCATGCAGGACCTGAGGCTCGTCGGGGTCCACGACGACGGCGAGCACGTGGTGCTCCTCGGCGCCGACGGAGCGCGCTACCGGCTGCGGGTGGACGAGGCGCTGCGGGCCGCGGTGCGCCGCGACCGCGCCCGGCTGGGGCAGCTGCAGATCCAGCTGGAGGCGCAGCTGCGCCCGCGCGACATCCAGGCGCGCATCCGCGCCGGGGAGTCCGCCGAGGAGGTCGCCGACGCCGGCGGCCTGCCGCTGGACCGGGTGCGCCGCTACGAGGGGCCGGTGCTGGCCGAGCGCGCCCACGTGGCGGGCCTGGCCCGGCGCACCGCCTACGGCCGCTCGGGCGGCACCGGCACGCTGGAGGAGCTGGTGGTGGCCCGCCTGAGCGCGCGGGCGGTCGACCCCGAGGGCGCCCGCTGGGACTCCTGGCGCCAGGAGGACGGCGACTGGACGGTGCAGGTGGAGTTCGTCGCCGGCGGCCGCAGCCGCGTGGCGCGCTGGGCGTTCGACCCCGGCTCGCGCGCGCTGACCGCCACGGACGACGAGGCGCGCTGGCTGAGCGAGGAGGAGCCGGCCGACGCCGGCCCGCTGCCGGCGCGGCGGCTGGTGAGCGTGGCGGGCGAGGCGGTGCGCACCGGCGCCGAGCGCGTGTACGACGTGGAGGCCGACGGCGGCGTGCGCTCGGCGGGGCGGCCCGCGCGCCCGGGGCCGGGCGAGGTGGCTCCGGGCCTGCTGGACGCGCTGGACGCGCAGCGCGGCGTGCGCGGTGAGCCGGCCCCGGCGCAGGAGGCCGGGGATCCCGCGCCCCGGGTGGACGCGCTGCTGGCCGACCCCCCGCCGGCCCACCCGGCGGCCTCGGCCCCGCACGAGCACGAGGACCGCACGGTGCTGCCCCCGCCGCGCCCGGCCGGGCGCGGCGGGGG
>NZ_JAAALM010000341.1 GCF_009906395.1 Kineococcus indalonis | reverse complement strand
GGGGCGGACCGCACCGGGGGTGGGCTCCTGCGACCGCCGCGCCGGGTGCGGGCACCGGGCGCCGGGCGGGTCTACCGTGGTGGCGAGGGTGTTCCACGGGGTGCGGCACGGGGGTGCTGCGCGGCACCGGTCGAGGAGGACCGCGGTGGTGCGACGGTGTCTGGTGGTGGCCAACCAGAGCCTGCGGGGCGAGGCGCTGGAGCGGGCGGTGCGGCAGCGGCTGGAGCAGGGCGAGCACGAGTTCCACGTCGTGGTGCCGGCCACCCCGCTGCGCGAGCAGGTGCTCGGCCCCGGCACCTCGCCCGCCGAGGCCGCCCTGGCCCTGCCCGAGCACAGCTACGCCGTGGCCCAGCAGCGCCTGGACGCGGCGCTGGCGCGCATCGAGGCCCTCGGGGCGTCGGTGAGCGGTGAGGTCGGCGACGCGGACGTGGTGGCGGCCGCCCGCCTGGCCCTGACCCGCTTCGCCGCCGAGGAGATCGTGGTCTCCACCCTGCCCGCGGGCCTGTCGCGCTGGCTGCGCGGCGACGTCCCGTCCAAGCTCGCCCGGGCCACCGGCCTGCCCGTCACCCACGTCACCGGCGGGGCGCGCCGGCACTGAGCCGGTCCCCGCGCTGCGCGGCGCCGGTCCGGTGCGCGCGGCACCGGGCGCGTCAGGTGGCGGGCACGACGACCGGCGTCCCGGAGCGCAGGCGCATCGCGCCGGGGGGTCTCGGCCCGCCCTGGCCCCAGCGGAAACCCTCCGGCGCCCCCTCCACCGAGCTCACGTCCCAGAAGCCGGGGCCCTCCCGCTCGCAGCGCGTGCACACCACGTACGGCTCGCCGTCCTCGGTGTCCCGGACCGACCAGCTGTGGCGCCCCAAGCGGCACCTGAGCGACTTCACGGCACACCTCCTCGTCGAGGTCCTGCGGTGCAGTGTCCTCCTCCGCCGCCCCGGCGTCGAGGGACGGCCCTAGCCTGGTCCGGTGCCACCCACCGAGCCGGACCTGCTGGCGGTGCTGCGCGAGCTGCAGGCGCGCGAACCGCTGTTCCACCGCCCCGAGCTGGGCACCGGCGCGGAGGACCTCGAGGCGCAGATGGCGCCGGACTTCTTCGAGGTCGGCGCCTCGGGGCGCTGCTACGACCGGCAGCACGTCAAGGACGTCCTGCTGCGGCGCTGGGCCGAGGCCGGTGCGGAGGGCGAGGACGCCTGGGAGACCTCCGGCTTCCACTGCCGCGCCCTGGGCGCCGAGACGTACCTGCTGACCTACACGCTGCGCCAGGGCGAGCGCGTGACCCGCCGGGTGACGGCGTGGCGCCGCGCGGCGCGGGGCTGGCAGGTCCTGTACCACCAGGGCACCCCGGTCACCTGAGGCTCAACCCGCCGCCTCGGGCGCGGGCGCCCAGCTGGCCAGCATCGGCAGCACCCGCGCCGTGGGCGAGTCCGGTTCGACGGTGTAGACGACCAGGCGCTGGTCGGGGTCGTGCGGCCCCACGACGGACTCGACGCCGAAGCTCAGCGGACCGGCGACCGGGTGCGCGATGCGCTTGTCCACCGAGGTGCGGAAGGTGACCCGCTGGTCGTCCCACCAGCGCGCGACGTCGAGGTCGGCGCGGCGCAGCTCGGTGACCAGGGCGGCCAGGGCCCGGTCGTCGGGGTGACGGCCCACCTCGTAGCGCAGCGCCCCGACCGCGGCGGCGGCGAAGTCGGCCCAGTTCACGATGCGGGTTCGCGCACCGGGGTCGAGGAACAACCAGCGCGCGAAGAGGGTCCCCGGCTCCAGCGCGGCGCCCAGCACCCGGCTGAGCAGCGCGTTGCGCGCCAGGACCTGCGAGCGGCGCCCCAGCAGCAGCACCGGCACGTGCTCCAGCACCCCCATCAGGCGCAGCACCCCCGGGTCGGGGCGCTGGGGGGCCTGCGGGCCGGCCCACCGCCGGCGCGAGGCCGGGGCCGCCAGGTCGCGCAGGTGGGCGCGCTCGACCTCGTCGAGCTGCAGCGCGCGGCTGAGCGCTTCGAGCACCTCCTCGGTGACGGTGTGCTGGCGGCCCTGTTCCAGGCGGCTGTAGTGGTCCGGGCTGAGCCCGGCCAGCACCGCCAGCTCCTCCTTGCGCAGCCCCGGCACCCGCCGCGGGCCGGGGAAGGGCGCGATCCCGGCCCGGGCCGGGGTCAGGCGGTCGCGGCGCGAGCGCAGGAAGGCTCCCAGGGCGGTGCGGTCGGCGGGCACCGGCCCAGCGTAGGAGCGCGGCCGGGCGCGAGCCTGGTCGCGGCGTGACCAGGCAGCGCCCGCCCCGGCAGCGTGGTCAGAACCCGGAGGCGGCCAGCCAGTCCAGGAAGGTCGCGAACCACGCGTCGGAGGGGGTGCCCTGGGCGCGGACGCCGAAGCCGTGCCCGCCGCCGGCGTAGGCGTGCGCCTCGACCGGCACCCCGGCGCTGCGCCACGCGTCGTACAGGCGCAGGCACGAACCGATGATCACGTCGCCGAGCCCGTCGTCGCTGGCCCACGCCAGGAACGCCGGCGGTACCGGCTGCGGCAGCGCCACCTCGTCCCACCAGGCCGGGTAGACCGGCGCCAGGAACGAGGGCCGTTCGGCCGTGGGCGCGTCGAAGGTGGTGGCCAGGGCCACGTACGCGCCGGCGGAGAACCCGAGCAGGCCGGTGCGCCCCGGATCCACGCCCCACTGCTCGGCGTGCTCGCGCACGGTGCGCAGCGCCGCGGCCCCGTCGGCCGCCGCCGCGGCCCGTCGGGCCCGGGAGGTCTCGGCGAGGAACTCCCGGTCGCCGAAGCGGCGCTGGGCGAAGGCGGCGAACTGCGCGTCCTCCGCCGGGGTGGGGGCCAGGCGGTAGTGCAGGACGAAGGCGGCGATGCCGTGGTCGGTGAGCAGCTGGGCCACGTGCGCGCCCTCGTTGTCGACCGCCAGCAGGTGCAGGGCACCACCGGGGGCGACGACCACGCCGGTGCCGGTCGCCGTGCCGGCGGCGGGCAGGTACGGCGTCAGCGTGGGGACCGTGACGTTGCGCAGCATCCGCTCGTCGCCGGGGTGGTCGGGGTCCTCGAAGAGGATCGAGGCGTCCTCGGCATCGTGCTCGCCGAGGGTGAGGGGGTTCAGGCGCTGCACGGTCCTCCTCTGCTGGGTCGGTGCCCGGTGGTGTCAGGACGCGGTGGTGGTGGCGTTCATCGCGTCGGCGAACTGCTGGGGGGTCATGGTGAGGTTGAACAGCTTCTCGATGTTCTCCAGCAGCGCGTCGGCGGCCGCCGGCGCCAGCGCCTGGTCCCAGGACTGCTGGAACGTCGCGGCGCCCGAGGCGAGGTCGTAGACGAACTGCAGCCACTCGGCGTCCTCGGAGGCGCCGAACTGCTCGTCGGCGCCGATGACGATGGGCACCGAGCCCGAGGCGATCCAGGCCTTGGTGGTGGCGTCGCCGACGAGGGACTCGGTGAAGAACCTCTTCGCGGTGGCCTTGGCCTCCTCGGAGGCCGTGGCGGACACCGCGTAGTAGCCCGAGGGGTTGCCCACCGTGGCGGTCGGGTCGCCCGCACCGCCGGTGACCAGGGGGAAGGTGGTGTACCCCAGGTTCCCGCCGGTGACGAAGTCGCCGCCGGCCTCCTTCATCGAGCCGTACGTCCACGCCCCGTGCAGCATCATCGCCGCCCTGCCGGTGTACAGCAGGGCCTGGTCGGCGTTGGAGTCCGCCGCGATCGAGGCGAACCCTTCGACGAAGCCGCCGGCCCGGACGAGTTCCTGCACCTTCGTCAGGGCGTCCAGCGACGTCGGCTGCGACCAGGCGTCCGGCTGGCCGTCGTAGATGGACTGGAAGAGCTGGGCGCCGCCGATGCGGTCGTAGAGGTACTCCAGCCACATCATGTTCGTCCACCGCGACTGCCCGCCCAGGGAGAACGGTGCGATGCCGGCGTCGTTGAAGACGGGCACGAGCGCCATCAGCTCGTCCCAGGTGGTCGGCGGCTGGGCGCCGACCTGCTCGAAGAGGACCTTGTTGTAGTACAGGACGATGGGGGTGACCGCCTCGCACGGGATCGCGTAGATCTTGCCGTCCACGGTCGCCGCGGCGAAGGCGCTGGCGAAGAGCTTGTCCTTCAGCGCGGCGTTCTCGGTGAAGAACCCGGTGAGGTCCTCCACCTTGCCGTTGCGCACGTAGTCGCGCAGCCCGCCGCCGCCCCAGCTGGGCAGGACGGTGGGTGCCTGGCCCGCGCCGATGGCGGTGCGGATCTTCGACTTGTACGCGTCGTTCTGGAAGGCCGACAGGGCGATCGTGCTGTCCGGGTTGGCCTCGTTGAAGGCCTCGACGGCGTCGGTGCGGATGCCCTCCCCCGGCTGCCCGGTGAGGATCCACATGCTCGCACCCTCGGCGCCGCCGCCCGGTCCCGACGAGCCGCACGAGGTCAGCGCGCCGGCGGCCACGGGCGTGGCCAGCGCGAGGGCGAGGAACGAGCGGCGGGTGGTCGGGGTGCGGTTCATGCGGATCTCCGATGCGCTCTGCCGCGACGGTGCGGCGGTCGGGACGGGGTGGGACGGATCG
>NZ_JAAALM010000340.1 GCF_009906395.1 Kineococcus indalonis | reverse complement strand
CCGCTGCCCGGGGCGCGGGAGGTCGTCTCGGCGTCCTGGTGGCGCAGCCGCCGCACGGGCCTGGACCCCGACCTGGTCCGGGCGCCGCTGGCCGTGCAGGGCGCCGAGCTGCGCGAGCGCCGCGCCGCGCACCCGCTGGCGCCGGTGCTGGCCACCGCGCGCCGGCTGCTGCTGGACGAGCCGCTGGGCGTGCCGGTGCTCCTGGCGGTCAGCGACGTGGACGGCGCGCTGCTGTGGGTGGAGGGCGACCGCGGGCTGCGCCGGGCCGCGGAGGCGATGAGCTTCCTGCCCGGGGCGCGCTGGAGCGAGGACGCCGCCGGCACCAACGCCCCCGGCACCGCCCTGGCGCTGGGCCGGCCGGTGCGGGTGCGCGCCGCGGAGCACTACGCCACCGCCGCGACGCGCTGGAGCTGCTCGGCCGCGCCCGTGCGCGACCCCGCCACCGGGCGGGTGCTGGGCGTGCTGGACCTCACCGGCGGCGACGAGCTGGGCCGGGAGCGGGCGCTGGCGCTGGTGCGCGCCGCGGCCGGCGCCGTGGAGGGCGAGCTGCGCGTGGCGGCCCTGCGCCGCGGCCTGACCCTGGGCGCCGGCGGCACCGGGGACGCCGGGGACGGCGGCGGTCCGGGTGCCGGCGCGTCGGGCGGTGCCCGGCTGCGCCTGCTCGGCGCGGCGGGCGCGGCCGTGCGCCTGGGCGGGCGCGAGCACCGCCTGTCGCTGCGGCACGCCGAGCTGCTGCTGCTCCTGCTGACCGGCCCGCCCGGCGGCTGGACCGCCGGCGCGCTGGCCGACGCCCTGGACGAGCGCGGCCTGGCGCCGGTGTCGGTGCGCGCCGAGGCGCACCGGCTGCGCGCGGTGCTGGCCGCGCGCGGCGGCGGGGCGCTGGGCCCCTCGCCCTCGCCGTACCGGCTCACCGGCGAGCTGGCCTGCGACGTGCTGGAGGTGCGCGACGCGCTGCGCGAGGGGCGCGTGGGCGACGCCGTGGACGGCTGGGCGGGCGAGCTGCTGCCGGCCTCCGAGGCCCCCGGCGTGCGGGAGGTGCGCGAGGAGCTGCTCGTGGCGCTGCGCACCTCCGTGCTCGAGGGCGAGGACGACGGTGCGCTGCTGCGCTTCTCGCGCGGCGCCGGGCGCGAGGACCCGCAGGTCGCGCAGGAGCTGCTGCGCCGCCTGGCGCCGGGCGACCCCGGGCGCGCCGAGGCGCTCGGGCGCGCCGCCCGCCTGGCCCGCTGAGCACCGCGGCCGTCGCCGCGCCGGTGCGGGCGGGTGCAACGGGGGTGCAACGCCGCCCGGCCTAGCGTGCCCGCACCGGGCGACGAGGTGGTCGCCCGCGAGCGACTGCGGAGGTCCACCCATGACCGTCTACGAAGCACCCGGCCGACCCGGCAGCGTGGTCCAGTACGCCGAGCGCTACGACCACTACATCGGCGGCGAGCGCGTGCCCCCCGCCACGGGGGAGTACTTCGAGAACCCCACCCCCGTCACCGGGCAGGTGTTCACCGAGGTCGCCCGCGGCACCGCCGCCGACGTCGAGCGCGCCCTGGACGCCGCCCACGCCGCCGCGCCGGCGTGGGGCCGCACGTCCGTGGCCGAGCGGGCGCTGGTGCTGCACCGCATCGCCGACCGGATCGAGGCCAACCTCGAGAAGCTCGCCGTCGCCGAGACGTGGGACAACGGCAAGCCGGTGCGCGAGTGCCTGGGTGCGGACCTGCCGCTGGTGGTGGACCACCTGCGCTACTTCGCCGGCGCGGTGCGCGCCCAGGAGGGCGGCATCTCCCAGATCGACGACGACACCGTCGCCTACCACTTCCACGAGCCGCTGGGCGTGGTCGGGCAGATCATCCCGTGGAACTTCCCGCTGCTGATGGCGGTGTGGAAGCTGGCGCCGGCGCTGGCCGCCGGCAACGCCGTCGTGCTCAAGCCCGCCGAGCAGACGCCCGCGTCGATCATGCTGCTGATGGACCTGATCGGCGACCTGCTGCCGCCCGGCGTGGTCAACGTCGTCAACGGCTTCGGCGCCGAGGCCGGCAAGCCGCTGGCCAGCTCCCCGCGCATCCGCAAGATCGCCTTCACCGGCGAGACCACGACCGGCCGGCTGATCATGCAGTACGCCAGCCAGAACCTCATCCCGGTGACGCTGGAGCTGGGCGGCAAGAGCCCGAACATCTTCTTCGACGACGTCGCCCGCGCGAAGGACGACTTCTACGACAAGGCCCTCGAGGGGTTCACGATGTTCGCCCTCAACCAGGGCGAGGTGTGCACGTGCCCCTCGCGCGCGCTGATCCAGTCCACGATCTACGACGAGTTCCTGGCCGACGCCACCGCGCGCACCCGGGCGGTCCGCCAGGGCGACCCGCTGGACACCGCGACGATGATCGGCGCGCAGGCCAGCAACGACCAGCTCGAGAAGATCCTGTCGTACATCGACATCGGGCAGCAGGAGGGCGCCAAGCTCGTCACCGGCGGGCACCGCTCCGACCTCGGCGGGGAGCTGTCCGGCGGGTACTACGTCGAGCCGACCATCTTCGAGGGCGACAACTCGATGCGGGTCTTCCAGGAGGAGATCTTCGGGCCGGTGGTCTCCGTCACCCGCTTCGATGACCCCGACGACGCGCTGAAGATCGCCAACGACACCCTCTACGGCCTGGGCGCCGGGGTGTGGTCGCGCGACGTGCACCTGGCGTACCGGATGGGCCGCGGCATCCAGGCCGGGCGGGTGTGGACGAACAACTACCACGCCTACCCCGCGCACGCGGCGTTCGGCGGGTACAAGAGCTCCGGCATCGGCCGGGAGAACCACCGGATGATGCTCGACCACTACCAGCAGACGAAGAACCTGCTGGTCAGCTACTCCACGAGCAGGGTGGGCTTCTTCTGATGGGCCCCGCCCCCGAGCCGGTGGGGCTGACCCCGCGGGCGGCGCAGCAGCTGCGCCGCCTGCGGGTGCGCCACGGGGAGCTGATGTTCCACCAGTCCGGCGGCTGCTGCGACGGCAGCGCGCCGATGTGCTTCGCCGCCGGGGACTTCCTCACCTCCGACGCCGACGTGCACCTGGGCGACGTCGTGGTCGAGCCGGAGGGGGAGCTGGAGGGCTTCTCCGTGCCGGTGTGGATGTCGAGGGAGCAGCACGCCCGCTGGGCGCACACGCGCCTGACGATCGACCTGGTGCCCGGCCGCGGGGCGGGCTTCTCGCTGGAGGCCCCCGACGGGGTGCGCTTCCTGGTGCGCTCGCACCTGGCTGAGGCCCGGTAGCGTCGCGCGGCGTGAGCACCGAGGCCCGCCCGCAGCCGGACGCCGACCCCTCCGCGACCGCCGGGCAACCGCCGCACCCGCCGGTGCGCTTCGCCCTGGTCGGCTACGGCGGCGGCGGGCGCTACTTCCACGCCCCCGTCGTCGCCGGCGCGCCCGGCTGCGAGCTGGTGGCGGTGGTCACGCGCGACCCCGGGCGCGCCGGGCTGGCCCGCGCCGAGCACGGGGTGCGCGCGGTCGCCTCGCTGGAGGAGCTGCCGGACCTGGGCGTGGAGGCGGTGGCGGTCTCGACGCCGGCCGCCACGCACACGGAGCTGACCGAGCGGGCGCTGCGCCTGGGGCTGGCGACCGTTTGCGACAAGCCCTTCGCGCTCGACGCCGCGGCGGCGCGGCGCACCGTGGAGCTGGCCGGCGAGCTGGGCGTGCCGCTGAGCCCGTACCAGAACCGCCGCTGGGACTCCGACCTGCTGACGCTGCGGCGGGTGCTGGCCGACGGCGAGCTGGGGGAGGTGGTGCGCTTCGAGTCGGCCTTCGAGCGCTGGGCGGCCGGCGGCCCGCCGGCGGCCGGCGGGGGCCTGCTGCGCGACTTCGGCGCGCACCTGGTGGACCAGGCGCTGCAGCTGTTCGGGCCCGTGGAGGCCGTGGCCGCGCAGGCGCGCGGCGCGGCGGGGGCGGAGACCGACTGGCGGGTGCAGCTGGCCCACGCGGGCGGCGTGCGCAGCGAGCTGTCGGGCTCCTGGCACCAGGCGCTGCCCGCGCCGCGCTTCCGCGTCACCGGCACCCGCGGCAGCTTCGTCGTGGAGAGCGCGATGGACGGGCAGGAGGAGGCCCTGCTGGCCGGGCGCACCCCGGCCGCGGAGGGGGCCGCCTGGGGCGCGGAGCCGCCCTCGCGCTGGGGGCACCTGGCGCTGGGCGGCGGGCCGCTGCGCCGGGTGCCCAGCGAGCACGGCCGCTGGCCGGACTTCTACGCCGCCTTCGCGCGGGCGGTGCGCGGGCTGGGCCCGGTGCCGGTGGACCCGCGCGACGCGGTGGCCACCACGGCGGTCGTCGACGCGGCCCTGCGGGCCGTCGAGGTGGGCCGCACCGTCGAGGTGGGCTGAGCCCCGCCGCACCGGCTCGCCCCCGGCCACGCCCTCCCGCGCCCGGCCGGGGCGGTTCCCCCGTGAACGGGGCGTCTCACGATGTGGGACGACGGTCTCGCTGAGTGGATGCCCGTCGTGCGCTCGGGCACCCTCGGGCTGCCCCTGGAGCAGCGCCGGCGACCCCGCGTGCGCCCCCGGGGCCCCGCGCCGGACGCAGGTGGACCCC
>NZ_JAAALM010000033.1 GCF_009906395.1 Kineococcus indalonis | reverse complement strand
TGACGACGGCGCCGCGACCGCCGACCCCGCCGTCCCCTCCGGGACCCTGGACGTGCGGCGCTTCTCGCGCGCCGTCGTCACCGGCGGCGCCGGCTTCCTCGGCAGCCACCTGTGCGAGGCGCTGCTCGACGCCGGCGTCGAGGTCGTCTGCCTGGACAGCTTCCTCACCGGCACCCCCGTCAACGTCGCGCACCTCACCGACCACCCCCGCTTCACCCTGCGGCGCTGCGACATCACCGAGTACGTGCACGTGCCCGGGCCGGTGGACCTCGTGCTGCACTTCGCCTCCCCGGCCTCCCCGGTGGACTACCTCAAGCTGCCCCTGGAGACGCTCAAGGTCGGCTCCACCGGCACCTGGCACGCCCTGGGCCTGGCCAAGGACAAGGGCGCGCGGTTCCTGCTGGCCTCCACCTCCGAGACCTACGGCGACCCGCAGGTCCACCCGCAGCCCGAGACGTACTGGGGCCACGTGAACCCCGTCGGCCCGCGCGGGGTGTACGACGAGTCCAAGCGCTACGCCGAGGCCCTCACCACCGCCTACCGCACCACCCACGGCGTGGACACCGCCATCGTGCGCATCTTCAACACCTACGGCCCGCGCATGCGCGCCGCCGACGGCCGTGCCATCCCCACCTTCATCCGCCAGGCGCTGGCCGGCGAACCCCTCACCGTCGCCGGCGACGGGCAGCAGACCCGCTCCATCTGCTACGTCGACGACCTCGTCGCCGGCATCCTCGCCCTGGCCGCCAGCGGCCACCCCGGGCCGATGAACGTCGGCAACCCCGAGGAGCTCACCGTCAAGGAGATCGCCGAGGACGTCGTCCGCGCCGCGGGGTCCACCTCCACGATCGAGTTCGTGCCGCGCCCGCAGGACGACCCGCAGGTGCGCCGCCCCGACACCGCCCTCGCCCAGCGCGTGCTCGGCTGGAAGCCCCAGGTCGACTGGGCCGAGGGCCTGCAGCGCACCGTGGAGTGGTTCCGCACCACTGGCGCCTGAGGCCGCCGCGCGCGCCGGGCGGGGCCCGGCGCGCGCACGTACCCTCGAGAGGGTGAGCGTCGCACCCCACCCGGCCGTCGTCCTCGGCCACCGCTTCGCCGACGAGCTGCCCGAGATGGCCGTGCCCTGGCGCGCCGAGGAGGCCCCCGACCCGCGCGTGCTCGCCCTCGACGAGGAGCTGGCCGCCGAGCTGGGCCTGGACCCGCGGTGGCTCTCCGGCCCCGGCGGCGCGCGCTTCCTCGTCGGCACCGCCGTGCCCGAGGGGGCCGCGCCGGTGGCCCAGGCCTACGCCGGGCACCAGTTCGGCGGGTTCGTCCCCCGCCTCGGCGACGGGCGCGCCCTGCTGCTCGGCGAGCTCACCACCACCGACGGCCACGTGCGCGACCTGCACCTGAAGGGCTCCGGGCGCACCCCCTTCGCCCGCGGCGGCGACGGCCTGGCCGCCGTGGGGCCCATGCTGCGCGAGCACCTCGTCAGCGCCGCCATGCACGCCCTGGGCGTGCCCACCACCCGCTCCCTGGCCGTGGTCGCCACCGGCCGCACCGTGCAGCGCGAGACGCCGCTGCCCGGCGCCGTCCTCGCCCGCGTCGCCGCCAGCCACCTGCGCGTCGGCAGCTTCCAGTACGCCCGCGCCACCGGCGACGAGGGTCTGCTGCGCCGCCTGGCCGACCACGCGATCGCCCGGCACCACCCCGCCGCCGCCGACGCCGAGCACCCCCACCTGGCCCTGTTCGAGGCGGTCGTCGCCGCCCAGGCCTCCCTGGTGGCGCGCTGGATGCTCCTCGGCTTCGTCCACGGCGTCATGAACACCGACAACACGACGATCTCCGGGGAGACCATCGACTACGGCCCGTGCGCCTTCGTCGAGGGCCACGACCCCGCCGCGGTCTTCAGCTCCATCGACCACGGCGGCCGCTACGCCTACGGCAACCAGCCCGCGATCGCCCAGTGGAACCTCGCCCGCCTCGCCGAGGCCCTGCTGCCCCTGCTGCACGAGGACCAGGAACGCGCCGTCGAGCTCGCCGTGGCCTCCCTGGACGGCTTCCGCACCGGCTACGAGAGCGCCTGGACCACCGGCCTGCGCGCCAAGCTGGGCCTGCCCGACGACCTGCCCGGCGCCGACTGGGAACCGCTGGCCGGGGAGTTCCTCGACCTGCTGCGCACCCACCGCGCCGACCACACCGCCACCTTCCGCGCCCTGGGCGCCGCCGCCCGCGGCGACGACGAGCCGCTGCGGCTCCTGGTGCCCGACGCCCCCGCGCTCGAGCGGTGGCTGGGGCGCTGGCGCGCCCTGGGCCCCGACGCCGGCACCGCCGACCGCGCCAACCCCCTCTACACCCCCCGCAACCACCTCGTGGAGGAGGCCCTCAGCGCCGCGACCGCCGGCGACACCGGCCCCTTCGAGCGGCTGCTGGACGTCGTGCGCGCCCCCTTCGAGCAGCGCCCCGGCCTGGAGCGCTACGCCTCCCCCGCCCCGCCGGACTTCGGCGCGTACCGCACCTTCTGCGGCACCTGACGGGGCCTTGCCCACCCGGGACCCCGATCGGTGCGCCTCCTCGCCCGGGCGCGGGGACGGGGACCGGGGCGGACGGCTCAGGCGGCGAGGAGCGCGCCGGCCGCGGCGAGGACCTCCTCGACGCTGATCCGCGCCAGGGTCGGGTCGACGTCCGCGCCGTGCGGGTCCCCGACGTAGTCCGTGGCCGTCGGGTCGCCGTGCCACAGGACGGTGTGCAGGTCGGCGTCGACGGCCGGGCCCCACCAGCGCGGCGGGGTGGGACCGAACAGCAGCACCGACGGGGTCGCCAGCGCCGTCGCGACGTGCGCGGTGCCGGTGTCGCCGGACAGGACCAGGCGCGCCGAGCCGACCAGGTCCGCCAGGGCGTCCAGGTCCAGGGCCCCGCAGCGGTCCACCGCGCCGGCCGCGGCCAGCGCCGCGCCCAGCTCCGCCTCGTCGGCGGTGCCCGTCACGTGCACCTCGTGCCCGGCGGCCACCAGGTGCGCCACGACCGCGGCCCAGCGCCGCACCGGCCAGCGCCGGGAGCCGAACGCCGCCCCGGGGTGGACCACGACCGGGCCGCCGGCGGGGGAGGCGGGGCGCGGGCGCAGCCGCAGGTCCTGCGGGCCGCACGCGGCGCCCCACGCCGCCACCAGCCGGCACCAGCGCGCCACCTCGTGCTCGTCGCGCACCCACGCCGGGCCGTCGAAGCCGTCGGTGCGGAAGCCCAGCAGCTGCTCGGGGCCGGTGGCGGCCAGCGGCTCGCGGCTGGCCGGGCCGTTGCCGTGCAGGTCCACCGCCAGGTGACCGGACCCCTTCGCGTGCAGCGGCCCCAGCCCGCCGGTGACGAGCACCTCGTCGACGACGCCGCGCCGCTGCAGGAAGGTGCCGATGCCCGCGGGGGCCGCCAGCACCAGCCGGCGCCGCGGGAACGCCCGGCGCAGCCCGCGCAGGGCGGGCACGCCCGCGAGCAGGTCGCCCAGCCCCAGGGCGCGCAGCACCAGCAGGTCCGCGCCGGTCAGCTCGCGCGGTGCCCCGTCACCGGGTGCCGGGCCGGGTGCCGCCGCGCTCACGCGCGACCGGCGCCGGCGGCCAGGATCGACGTGGTCGAGCGCCCGTCCAGGTACGGCAGCAGCACCACGCGCCCGCCCCAGCTGCGCACGAGCTCCGCCTCGGGCAGCTCCGCGCCGCCGTAGTCGCCGCCCTTGGCCCACACGTCCGGCTTCAGCTCCGCCAGCGCCGCGCGCGGGTCGTCCTCGGTGAACACGACCACCGCGTCCACGCTCGCCAGCGCCCGCAGCACCCGCTCGCGGTCCTCCTGGCCCACCACGGGACGGCCCGGGCCCTTCAGCCGGCGCACCGAGTCGTCGGAGTTGACGAGGACCACCAGCGCGTCGCCCAGGCCGCGCGCGGCCTCCAGGCAGCCCACGTGCCCGGCGTGCAGGACGTCGAAGCAGCCGCCGGTGGCCACCAGCGTGCCGCCCGCGGCCCGCACCCGCGCCGCCACCTCCGCGGCGGTCAGCCCGGTCGGGCGCTGCGCCGCGGGGGCCGGGGCGGGGGCGAAGAAGCCGTTGGTGCCGCCGGCCGCCACCCAGGCGGAGGCGTCGCGCACCGCCCGGGCCAGCGCCGGCGACAGCGCGCCCGTGCGCGCCACCTCCAGCGCCGCGCTGGCCGCGAACCGGTCCCCGGCGCCGCACGGGTCGCCCGTGGCCGGCGCCGCCGGCAGGTGCAGCACCTCGCTGCCCGCCGCGGCGCAGTACGCCCCGCACGAGCCGGCGGTCACGCACACCGCGCCCGCCCCCCACAGGGCGCGCAGCTCCCCGGCCAGCTCCTCCGGGCGCAGGACGCCCGCGTCCGGGTGGTGCGCGCCCAGCGCACCGCGCGCCTCGGCGAGGTTCGGGGTCACCAGCGCGCAGCCGGGCACCGGCGCGCCGCCGCGCGGGTGCGGGTCCCACACCACCGGCACCCGGCGCGCGGCCTCGGCCAGCAGGGCGCGCAGGCGCGGCTCGCGGGTGGTGCCCGCGCCGTAGTCCGACACCAGCACCACGTCGGCCGCGGCCAGCGCGGCGCGCGCCGCGGCCAGGGAGGGCCCGTCCGGCTCGGGGGTGCCTGGGCCGCCGTCGTCCAGGCGCACCAGCACCTGCCCGTCGGCGCGCACCCGGGACTTGCGGCGGGTGGCGCCCGCGTGCGGCAGCGCCACCACCTCCACGCCCCGCAGCAGGGCGCGCAGGCGCCGGCCGGGCTCGTCGTCGGCCAGCGGGGCCACCAGCAGCACCTCCGCGGACGGCTCCAGGGCCGCCAGCAGCGCCGTCAGGCCCGCCCCGCCGGGGGACTCGCGCACCTCCTCCACGTCCACCACGGGCGCCGGGGCGTCCGGGGCGACGCGGTGCACCCCGCCGAGCACCTCCCGGTCCAGCAGCACGTCGCCGACCACGACGACGCGACGGCGCGCGCCCGCGCCGGCACGGGCGTCCACGCCCGCGCTCACGCCGTGGCCTCGCGCGCGCGCACCGCGGCCAGGTCCAGCGCCCGCGAGGCGCTGCGCGAGGCGGGCAGGTGCGCCTCCACGGCCACGCACAGCGTGTGCACCGCCATCAGGTGCCCCTCCTGGATCGCCGAGGTGGACGGCCCGGGCATCACCACGGCCTCGTCGGCCAGCTCCGCCAGCGGGTTGGGCACCGACGTCGTCATCGCCCACACCGTCAGCCCGCACTCGCGGGCCCGCTCCGCAGCGCGCAGCAGGTTCGCGCTGCGCCCGCTCGCCGAGAGCAGCAGCAGCACGTCGCCGGGGCGGCCGTGGCCCTCGACCTGGCGGGCGAAGACCTCCTCCACCCCGTAGTCGTTGGCGATGGCCGTCACCGTGGAGGTCTCCGCGTGCAGCGAGATCGCCGACAGCGGCCGCCGCTCGCCCAGGAACCGGCCCACCAGCTCCGCCGTCAGGTGCTGCGCCTCGGCGGCGCTGCCGCCGTTGCCCGCCACGAGCAGCCGTCCGCCCTCGTCCACCACGCGCACCAGCTCCCGGCCCCAGCGGTCCAGGCGGTCCGCCTGGCGCTGCAGCGCCCCCAGCACGCCCCGCAGCTCACCGAGGTGCTCGCGCACGTAGCGGTGGGTGTTCAGCACCTCGCCCGTCCCCTCCAGCAGCAGCTCGTACGCGGACTCCGTCGAGGCGGCCACCCGCGCCCAGTCGTAGCGCTCCACGGCGACCTCCCGGCCCGCCGCGCCCAGGCGCGCGGCGACCGCCGGGTCCTGCACCACCGAGCGCACCGCCGCGGCCAGGTCGGCCGGGTCCACCCGCCCGGCGGCGTCCACCGGCACCAGCCGGCCGGTGACGCCGTCGCGGACGGTGTCGAGCATGCCGCCCACCGCGGAGGCCACCACGGGCACGCCCGCGGCCATCGCCTCCAGCACCGCGATGCCGAACGGCTCGTACCAGGGGGTGGCCAGCAGGGCGTCGCTGGAGGCCAGCAGGGCCGGCAGGTCCGCGGGCGCGACCCGCCCCACCAGGCGCACCCGGTCCGCCAGCCCCAGCTCCACGGCGATCTTCTGCAGGCGCACGGCCTCGTGGTCGCCGTCCAGGTCGTGCGCGGCCGGCCCGCCGGCCACGACCAGCTCGGCGTCGGGCAGCAGCTCCAGGGCGCGCACGGCCGCCTCCACGCCCTTGCGCGGCACCAGCCGGCCCACGCTGAGCAGCCGCGTGCGGCACCCGGGCCGGCGCGGGCCCACGGCGTCCGCCCCGGCGCCCGCTCCGGCGTCCACCGGGGGGGCGGGGCGGGCGAAGCGGGCGGTGTCCACCCCGCAGGGCACGACCTGCACCCGCCGCGGCGGGGCGCCCGAGGCGCGCAGCTCGGCCACCTCGTCGCGGCACGTGGCGATCACCAGGTCCGCGTCGCGCGCCAGCCGGCGCTCGGCGTCCAGGCGCCCGGCCGGGCTGGTGTCCGCCTCGCCCTGGTAGCGGCGCTTGACGCTGCCCAGCGCGTGGAAGGTCTGCACCACCGGCACGCCGTGGGCGCGCGCGGCGGGCAGCGCCGCGGTGCCCGACATCCAGAAGTGGGCGTGCACCACGTCGGGGCGCTCGCGCGCGAACTCCTCGCGCAGCACGTCCGCGAAGGCGGGCATGAACGGCGCCAGGTCGTCCTTGGCGACCGCTTCGGCCGGGCCGGCGTCCACGTGGACCACCTCCACGCCCGGGCGCAGCCGCGCGCGCGCGGGCAGGTCCGCCGCGTCGCGGCGCGTGTAGACCACCACCTCGTGCCCGCGGTCGGCCAGCGCCGACGCCAGCGCGGCCACGTGGACGTTCTGGCCACCGGCGTCCACGCCGCCGAGCACGGCCAGGGGGCTCGCGTGCTCGGACACCATCGCGATCCGCCGCGGCGTGCGCGGACCACCGTTCCTCGCGGGGGCCGTCATGCCACCACCTCCTCGAGCAGTCGGTCCCAGTCAGCCAGGAAGCGTTCCACCCCGAACGCCGCCAGCGCGTGGCGGCGCGCCGCCTCGCCCCGCTCGCGCGCCTCGTCCGGGTCCGCCAGCCACCGCCGCGCGGTGGCCACGAGCACCTCCGGGTCGGAGGAGAGCACGCCGGCCCCCGCGGGCACCGCCTCCGGCGCGGCGGTCGCCGGCAGCGCGAGCACCGGCATCCCGATCATCATGGCCTCGATCATCGACAGGCCCAGGCTGGTCCAGCGGTAGGGGTGCAGGTAGGCGCGGTGCGCGCCCAGCGCCTCGTGCAGCCGCGCCTGCGGCAGGTCCTCGTGCACCGTCAGGCCCTCGCCGGCCGCGGTGCCCTCCACCCGGCGGGCCAGCTCGGCCACGCCCATGCCGTGCAGCGCCACCGGCACCTCCTCGGCCACCCGCAGCAGCACGTCGGTGCCGGCCACGCGCCAGCGGCGCACCGGCTCGTTGACGGACGCGGCCAGGGACGGCGAGGTGCCGGTGTAGCGGTGCCCGGGGTCGAGGACGCCGTGGTCGACCAGGGCGGTGCGCGCCCCGCCGCAGTCCCAGTACAGGCGGTTGAAGGAGGTCACGTGCGCGATCGGCACGGCGCGCTGGTCGGCCAGGGGGTGCCGGCTGTCCGCCGCGCCGGCGCGCGGCGCGTCGTGCTCGACGTACACCGCGGGCACGTCCCGGCCGGGCCGGCGGCCCGTCCAGCGCTCCACCAGCTCCACCTCCTCGGGGCGCTGGAGCACCACCACGTCGAACTCCGCCGCGCGCAGCTCGGCCACCGGCACCTCCACGGCGGCGGCCGGCCAGTCCCAGGTGCGGGCGCGCCCGCGCCCGTCGGGACCGCGGCCCTCCACCAGCGGCAGCAGGTACTGGTGCGCGCCGGAGACGAAGGCCGTCATCCACGACCCGTGCACGTGCCAGACGAGGATCCTCACGACGTCCTTCCCGCGGGAGCGTTCTCCCGATCCGCTTCCTCCACGCCCGTCCCCGGGACGGTCGGCGCCAGCGCCTCCACGGCCGCCACCACCTCGCGCGCGCCCACGCCGGCCAGGCACGGGTGCCCCGGCACGGGGCACTCGCGCGCCCGCGTGCCCCGGCACGGCGCGCCCTGGTCGCCCAGCAGCACGTGCGGCACCCCGTGCGGGCCCCAGCGCCGCGCGGGCACCACCGGCGCGAACAGCGACACCACCGGCGTGCCCACGGCCGCCGCCAGGTGCGCCGGGCCGGTGTTGCCCACGACCACGGCGTCCGCGGCGGCCAGCACGGCCGCCAGCCCGGGCAGGTCGGTGCGCCCGCCCAGGTCCACGCCGCGGCGCCCGGCCACGGCGGCGGTCAGCTCCCGCTCGCCCGGCCCGCCGGTGACGACGACGTCGCGCCCGGCGCGCACCAGCGCCTCCACGATCGCGGCGGCCTGCTCGGGCAGCGGGGCCCGCGCGGGCACCGAGGCCCCGGGGTGCACCACGACGTAGGACGCCGGCAGGCCCGCGGGCGGCGCCGCGGTCGTCAGCACCCGCAGCCGCCCGTCGTCGCCGGCGGGCAGGGCGAAGCCCGCCGCCGCGGCCAGGTCCAGCGCGGCCACGGCCTCACCGACGTCGGCGCGCTCGGTGCCCTCGCGGCGGTGGCGCACGTCCAGCAGCGAGCCGGGGTAGTCCTCGCTGGTGGCGCTGATGCGCGCCACCCCGGCCAGGCGCAGCAGCAGCGCCAGCGGCAGCGGGCTCTGGTGGAACGAGGTGAACAGCACCGCCTCGTCGTAGCCGCGCGCGCGCACGCGCGCCACGAGGTCCTGCACCGCGGCCGGGTCCACCGCGGCGGGCGAGAAGCCGCTCCACGGCGGGTCGAAGACCAGCACGTCGGCGACGCCGGGCAGCAGCCGGGCGGCGCCGGCGCCGGCGGGGGAGGCCAGCACGTCCACGGTCGCCGCCGCGGCCAGCGCGCGCACCGCGGGGCCGGTCAGCAGCACGTCGCCGTCGTTGTCGAGGCGGGCGGCCAGCACCCTCACGACGCCGGCCCGCGCGCCGGCCGCGCCGCGGCGAGCGCGAGGTCCACCGCCGCCGGCAGCGTCGCGGCGACCACGGGCGCCGCCTCCACCTCGGCCGGCAGCGTCACCTCCGTGGGCACCAGGACGGTGCGCGCCCCGGCGGACAGCGCGGCCTCGACGTCGGCGCCGATGTCGCCGACGAGCAGGCACTCCGCCGGCAGCACGCCCAGCGCGCGGGCGGCGTCCAGCACCATGCCCGGCTCCGGCTTGCGGTGCGCCGAGCGCGCGTGGGGGCCGTCGGTGCACACCTGCACGGTGTCGAAGGGGCCCAGCAGCTGCGCGACGCGCTCGTTGACGGCGTCGACCTGCTCGCGCGCGATCAGCCCGCGCGCCACGCCGGACTGGTTGGTGACCAGCCCGGTGCGCAGCCCCGCGGCGCGCACCCGCGCCAGCGCCTCGGCGGCGCCGTCCACGGGCTTCACCAGGTCCGGGTCGCCGTTGTAGGGCACGTCGTGCACGAGGGTGCCGTCGCGGTCGAAGAGCACCGCGCGCACCGGCGGCGGCCACGGCGCCGGCGGGGTGCGCCGCCAGCGCAGCTCGGCGCGCACCCGGTGCCACACGGCCGCCGGCGGGATCGCGGCGCTGGTGAGCAGCATGCGGCGCACCTCGGCGGCGTCGCGCGGGCCCGGCGCGAGGCGCCGCCAGGCGAACTCCCCGGTCAGCGCGGTCCACGCCAGCGCCGCCGCGGCGGCCGTGCGGCGACGGCCCGCCGCTGCCGCTCCCAGGGCGAGCGCGGCCGCGGCGGTGGTGGCCGCGTGCCCGGGCAGCCGGCCCACGGCCGACTGCGCGCGCTCGCGCCAGCGCGGCCCGTGCAGGGCCGTCATCGTGGCGTCGTCGGCGTTGCCGCGCTGCTGGCGCAGGCTGGCGAGGTCGTCGGAGGGGCGCACCGGGTGCACCGCGCCGTGCTCGCCGCGCACCAGCTCCCAGCCGGCGTCCAGCACGCGCAGCGCCAGGTCGGCGTCCTCGCGGAAGGCGCGCGGGAACCGCTCGTCGAACCCGGCCACCTGCTCCAGCGCCGCGCGCCGGTAGGCCATGTCGGCGGTGATCCAGGCCGCGTCCGCCAGCCCGGCGGTGCCGCGCTCCCAGTCGGTCGGGCGCCGGTCCGCCGGCAGCGGCACGGTGATGCGGCCCTGCACGCCGCCGACGCGGGCGCCGGCGGCGGCCAGGTCCGCGACGAGCTGCTCGGACCACTCCGGCGGCAGCTCCACGTCGTCGTCGACGAACGCGACCCACCGCCCGCCCGCTCGCCGCCAGCCGGCGTTGCGCGCCGCGGCGGGCCCGCGCCCGCCCGAGCGCACCAGCCGCACCGGCAGGCCGCTCTCGCGGGCGCGGGCGCACGCCGCCTCGCACGGGTCCTCGCCGGGGCCGCCGTCACGGCCGCGGCGGTCGTCGACGACCACGACGAGCTCGGGCGCCGGGCCCCGCTGAGCGGCCAGCGTGCTCAGCAGGACGCCCAGGCTGGGCCGCCCCACGGTCGGGACGACGACGGAGAACACGGTGCCAGCGGACCTCACGCGCCGCCGGTCCCGGACGCGCCCGGGGCGGCGGGCGCGGCGAACGTGCTGCGGCGCACCAGGTGCGGCCCGAGCACGAGCAGGTCCACCGGCGCGGATCCGAACAGCTCCAGCGCGTCGCGCGGGTCGTCGACCATGGGGCGCCCGGCGGTGTTCAGGCTGGTGTTCACCACGACGGGCAGACCGGTGCGCTCCTCGAAGGCGCGCAGCAGCGCCGCCACCTTCGGGGTGCGCTCGTCGTCGATGGTCTGGATGCGCGCGGTGCCGTCCACGTGCGTCACGGCGGGGATCCGCTCGCGCCACTGCGGGGCCACCTCGTGCACGAAGAGCATGTACGGGCTGGGGAACGGCCCGTCGGAGAAGATCTCCGGCGCCCGCTCCGAGAGCACCATCGGCGCCACGGGGCGGAACTGCTCGCGGCCCTTGACGTCGTTGAGGCGCTCCAGGTTCTCCTCGCGGCCCGGGTGGGCCATGAGGGAGCGGTGCCCCAGCGCGCGCGGGCCGAACTCGGCCCGGCCGTCGAACCAGGCCACGACGCCGTCGGCGGCCAGCACGTCGGCGACCTCGCCGGCCAGGTCCTCGGGGGTGGTGAACGGCAGCCGCGCGCTCCGCAGCCACTGCGCCAGCTCCTCGTCGCTCCAGGAGCGCCCCAGGGCGGCGTCGTGCATCGGGACCAGCGCCTCGCCCGCGTCGGCGGCCAGCTGCAGCGCCGCGCCCAGGGCGGTGCCCGAGTCGCCCGCGGCGGGCTGCACGAACACCTCCTCGAAGGGCGACTCGCGCCAGATGCGCGAGTTCGCCACGCAGTTCAGCGCCGTGCCGCCGGCCATGGCCAGCACGCGGTCGCCGGTCCGCCCGTGCAGCCAGGTGGCCAGGTCCACCAGGGTGCGCTCGAGCACCTCCTGCACGCTGGCGGCGAGGTCGGCGTGGTCGGTGTCGCGGCGCGGGTCCCACTGCTCGCCGTCGAGCAGGCGCGGCGCCCAGCGCGACCAGTCCGGGGCCTGCGCCACGAAGCCGCCGTCGCCGGTGGCGTGCACGAACTCGGCCAGCTCGTCGGCGAAGCGCGGCTTGCCGTAGGAGGCCAGCGCCATGACCTTGTACTCGTCGGAGGAGTGCAGGAAGCCCAGGTGGGCGGTGAGCGACTCGTACAGCAGGCCCAGGGAGTGCGGCAGCCGCTGGCTGGCCAGGACCTCCAGCGAGCCGCCGCGGTAGCGGCCGGCCAGGGAGGAGACGGCCTCGCCGCGCCCGTCGACGGTCAGGACGCTGCAGCCGCCCTCGCGCGCCGCCTCGGGCGAGGCCAGGCCCGCGGAGGCCGCGTGCGCGACGTGGTGCGGCACGTGGCGCACCTTGGCCGGGTCCAGGCCGGGCAGCGCGGTGGCCAGCGCCTCGGCGGCGCGCTCGGCGTAGCGGGTGCGGATGGCGTCGTCGGGGTCGCCGAGGTCCAGCTCCGAGCTGGGCAGCACCAGCGAGGGGTCGTAGGAGTAGCCGACGAGGTCCAGGTCCTCCGGCCGCAGCCCACCGGCCGCCAGGGCGTGCTTGATGGCCAGCTCGGGCAGCTCCCAGGTGGAGTACGGCACGGGCCGCTTGCCGTGCTTGCGGCGGCTGAAGCGCTCCTCCTCCGCGGCGAAGACCACTTCGCCGTCGACCACGAGGGCCGCGGCGGGGTCGTGGAAGACGGCGTTGACGCCGAGCACGCGCATGGGTGTCGACCCTCTCTCGAATGGTGTGCGCCCGGTCCTGGAGCGTCCCGCGACCGGCCCGACGGTCCCGGACCGGCAGGGCCGTACCCTGCCAGGGCGAGCCGACAGGTGCCCGTCGGGGGCCCGGCGTGGCGCGGCGGAGTCGAAGACAACCACAGGGGGTGCGGGGTGGTCACGGCGGGTGGTCAGGCGGTCAGCGAGCGCGTCTGGACCCTCCCCAACGCGCTGAGCTCCCTGCGGCTGCTGCTGGTGCCCGTCTTCGCCGTCCTCATCGCCGGCGGCCACGACGGCTGGGCGCTGCTGGTGCTCTCCGCCAGCGGCGCCAGCGACTACCTCGACGGCCACCTGGCCCGGCGCTGGGACCAGGTCACGCGGCTGGGACAGCTGCTGGACCCCTTCGCCGACCGCCTCTACATCCTCACCACGCTGCTGGGCCTGGCCTGGCGCGAGCTGGTGCCCTGGTGGCTGGTCGTCGTCCTCGTCGGCCGCGACGTCCTGCTGGCCTGCACGGTGCCGGTGCTGGCGAGCGTGGGCCACGGCCCGCCGCCGGTGCACTTCCTCGGCAAGGCCGGCACGTTCTGCCTCCTCCACGCCTTCCCGCTGCTGCTGCTGGGCGAGGTCAGCCCGGCGCTGTCGGACGTGGCCGGCGCGCTCGGCTGGGCGTTCGCGCTGTGGGGCACGGGCCTGTACTGGTGGGCCGGCGTGCTGTACGTGCAGCAGGTCGCCGCGGTGGTGCGCGCCGAGCGCTCCGGCGGCCGCGCGTGAGGCGCGCGCACCCGCCGCAGCGCCCCGACGCGAGCATGAGCCTGCTCACCGAGGTCATGCAGCGGCCCCTGGACCCCGGCTACGCCGCGGCCGCGCAGCGCCGCCGCGAGGCCGGCGAGCAGCGGCCCGCGCGCCCGCGGGCGCTGACGGCCCTGGCCGCCCTGGTGCTCGGCGGCCTGCTCGCCGTCGCCGGCGTGCGCGCCGCCGCCGGCGCCCCGGACGCCGACCGCGGCCGCGCGGACCTGCTGGAGCGGGTGCGCACCGGCACCGCCCGCGCCGACGCCCTGGCCGCGCGGGCCGCGGCCCTGCGCGAGGGCAACACCGCCCTGGCGGCCCGCCTGGGCGGCGCGGGCGCGGCCGCGGCCGGGCAGGCGGCCGGCGCCCTGGCGGTGGCCGCCGGCGCCACCGCCGTCACCGGTCCCGGCCTGGAGGTGCTCCTGCAGGACGCCCCGCGCGACCCCACCGGCGCCGACGCCACCAGCTCCTCCGGGCGCGTGGTGGACCGCGACGTGCAGCTGCTGGTCAACGGGCTGTGGCAGGCCGGCGCCGAGGCCGTGGCCGTCAACGGGCTGCGGCTGTCCTCGCTGTCCTCCATCCGCGCCGCCGGCGACGCGGTGCTCGTGGACTACCGCCCGCTGACCCCGCCGTACCGCGTGCAGGCCGTCGGGGACCCCGCGGCGCTGCAGACCGGGCTGGCCTCCTCGGTGGCCGGCCGCTACCTGCAGGTGCTGCAGGACAACTACGGCATCGGGGTGCGGGTGGGCGCGCGCCCCGGTGACGACCCGCTGACCCTGCCCGCCGCCTCCCGCCTGCAGCTGCGCGTGGCGCGCGGACCGGGCGCGGACGCGGCCGGTAGCGTTCCCGGTCCCGGGGCGCCCTCGAGCGCGCCGGGCGGGACGGGCGACGACGGGGGAGGGGCGCCGTGATCGCGGCCGTGGGGCTGCTGGTGGGCATCGTGGCCGGGGTGCTGCTGCGGCCGGAGGTCCCCGTCTTCCTGCAGCCGTACCTGCCGATCGCGGTGGTGGCCGCCCTGGACGCCGTCTTCGGCGGCGTGCGCGCCGTGCTCGACGGCATCTTCGACGACAGGGTCTTCGTCGTCTCGTTCCTGTCCAACGCCGTGGTCGCCGCGCTCATCGTCTACCTGGGCGACCAGCTGGGCGTGGGCTCGCAGCTGTCCACCGGCGTCGTGGTCGTCCTGGGCGTGCGCATCTTCTCCAACGCCGCCGCCATCCGCCGGCACCTGCTCAAGGCGTGAGCGGCACCGGGGGCGCGGGCGGCGCGCGGGCGCCGGGCTCGCCGTGGCGCCGGCTGTGGCACGCCGGGCGCCCGAGGGCCACGCGCGGGCAGCTGCTCGCCGGGGTGCTGTGCGCCGCGCTCGGCTTCGGCGTCGTGGTGCAGGTCCGCCAGAACGACGTGGCGGGCCTGGCGGAGCTGCGCGAGAGCGACCTGGTGCGCATCCTCGACGACACCGGCGAGCGCGGCGACCGGCTGGCCGAGGAGGTGCGCCAGCTGGAGGCCACCCGCGAGGAGCTCACCGCGGGCAGCGACTCCGCGGAGGCGGCCGCGCGGGCGGCGCGCCGGCGCGCCGAGGAGTACGGCCTGCTGGCGGGCACGGTGCCCGCCGCGGGGCCGGGCGTCGTCGCCACCGTCACCGACCCCGCCGGGGCGGTGCGCGCCGCCGCGTTCGTCAGCCTCGTGCAGGAGCTGCGCGACGCGGGGGCCGAGGCGGTGCAGGTCGGCTCCGTGCGGGTCGTGGCCAGCACCGCCTTCCAGGACGCCGCCGACGGGCGGGGGCCGGGCGTGCTGGTCGACGGCACCCGGCTGAGCCCGCCGTACGAGGTGCGCGTGGTGGCCGACCCCGCCACCGTCTCCACCGCCCTGGACATCCCCGGCGGCGTGCGCGAGTCGCTGCGGCAGCTGGGCGCGCAGCTGTCGGTGAGCACCCCCGAGCAGGTGCGGGTGACCGCCTTGCACGCCGTCTCGAGCCCTCAGTACGCTCGCCCGGCGTCGCCCGGCCCCACCGCCGGCGACGGCTGAACCGCGCAGGGCGAGCGCCCCCCGCGACAGAACCCCACCACGAGGAGCGAGACGCCCCATGGCCTCCAGCGTGCCCGAGGACCTGCGCTACACCGCCGAGCACGAGTGGGTGCGCGTCGAGGACGACGGCACGGTCCGCGTGGGCGTCACCGACCACGCCCAGGACGCCCTCGGCGACGTCGTGTACGTCTCCCTGCCCGCGGAGGGCGAGAGCGTCAGCGCCGGCTCCGCGTGCGGCGAGGTGGAGTCCACCAAGAGCGTCAGCGAGATCAACGCGCCCGTCAGCGGCGTGGTGGCCGCGCAGAACCCCGGGCTGGAGACCCGCCCGGACCTGGTGAACTCCGACCCCTACGGCGAGGGCTGGATGTTCACGATCACCGTGTCCGACCCGGCCGAGCTGGAGGGCCTGCTCGACGCGGAGGCGTACCGCTCCCACGCCGGCTGAGCCGGTCGCGCCACCCGTCCGGGTGAGCGGCGCGCACGGGGAGTGTGGAGGCCGCTGCACCCGCCCGGCTAGGGTGGCGATCAGCGTCAGGAGCGGGGACCGTCCCGCTGCAGCGGGTCCCGCGGGCCGTGGCCCGCGGTGTTGCGAGAGGTGGTGCGATGTCTCCGTCGGGCACGTCCCCGGACGAGGGGACGACCCCCGGGCCGGCAGCGGACGAGCGTCCCGCCGACTCGACGATGTCGTTCGCGGGGCTCGCCGTCCCCGAGGTCCACGAGGCCGTCGAGGGCGGGCTGAGCCGCGACGACCAGGCGGCCGTGGAGGCCCTGCCGCCCGGGTCCGCGCTGCTGGTGGTGCGCCGCGGTCCCAACGCCGGCGCGCGCTTCCTGCTCGACGCGGAGCAGACCTCCGCCGGCCGGCACCAGACCAGCGACATCTTCCTCGACGACGTGACGGTCTCGCGCCGCCACGCGGAGTTCCTGCGGGCCCCGGACCCGGTGGCCGGGCCGGGCTTCCGGGTCCGCGACGTCGGCAGCCTCAACGGCACGTACGTCAACCGCGAGCGCATCGACGACGTGCTGCTGCGCGCCGGCGACGAGGTCCAGATCGGCAAGTACCGGATGGTCTACCACCCCAGCACCCAGCAGGCCGGGCCCGCCGCGGGCGGGGGCGGCCTGCTGGG
>NZ_JAAALM010000339.1 GCF_009906395.1 Kineococcus indalonis | reverse complement strand
CAGCAGTTCCTCAGCCCGGGTGAACCCGCTCCACCGGTCGGACCAAGCGGTCGCCGTCGGCGACCGCTTGGTCCGACCGGTGGAGCGGGTTCACCCGGGCTGAGGAACTGCTGTGAGCGCTCGTGACGCAGCGCAGCGGGGCCGGCGGCGGCCCCGCGTCAGGCGGGGCGCGCCGCGTGCGCCACCGGCTGCCCCGGCGCGGCCGGCGGGGCCTCCCGGGGGGCCCGCGCCGCGGCGGGGACGCGCTCCAGGGCCTGCGAGACGTGCCCGGCGACGGCCTCGACGTGCGGGTCGCGCAGGATCGACATGTGGTCGCCGGGCACCTGCACCAGGGACCACTCGCCGGTCAGGTGCCGTTCCCAGCGGCTGCGCAGCGGCGCCTCCTCCTCGTCCGCGGCGACGACCACCAGCGCCGGCCCGTCGTAGGCGGGGGCCGAGTACCAGCGGCTGATGAGGATGCCCTGGTGGTGGAAGCGCATGTAGTGGCCCATGCCGGGGTGCGGCAGGATCCCCGTCAGCGCGACGGAGACCTCCTGCTTCAGGCGCACCCGCAGCGAGGGGAAGGTCCGCGGCGGCATCAGGGAGGGGTCCGGGGGGAAGGAGTCCAGGACCACCAGCAGCGCCACCTCCTCGCCGGCGGCGCGCAGCCGCGAGGCCATCTCGAAGGCGACCAGGCCACCCATGGAGTGCCCGGCCAGCCGGTAGGGCCCGTTCGGCTGCAGCTCGCGGACGGTGGCCAGGTGCCGACGGGCGATGCGGCGCACCGACCAGTCCGGCAGCGCCCGGTTCTCCAGCCCGTTGGCCTGCAGCCCGAGCACCGGCCCGGGGTGGCGCACCCGGTGGGCGAGCGTGCGCAGCGCCACCGCTGCGCTGCCGGCGCCGGCGACGAGGAACAGCGGCTCGCCCTCGGCGGCCGGGCGCAGCGGCACCAGGGTGGGGCGCTCGGAGCGCGCCGTGCGCCGCACCGCCGCCGCGAACTGCGCCACGGTGGGCGCAGCGGCCACCAGCGAGGTGGTCACCGGGCGCGGGGGGTCCTCGACCAGCTCCGCCATGCGCTGCACCAGCGCCTCGGCGGCCAGCGAGTCCCCGCCGAGCTCGAAGAAGTCGTCGTGGACGCTGAAGCGCTCCAGCTCCAGCACGGCGGCGAACTGCTCGTGCACGACGTGCTCCCAGCCGGTGCGCGGCTGCTCGTACGGCGCGGAGGACGCCGCCGGCTCGGGCAGGGCGGAGCGGTCGAGCTTGCCGCGCTCGGTGCGCGGCAGCGCGTCCAGGAGCACGACGTGGCGCGGCACCATGTGCGAGGGCAGGTTCTCGCGCACGACCGCGCGCACCGCGGAGGCCTGCAGCCGCGGGCCCTCGGGCACCACGTAGGCGACCAGGTCCACCTGGCCGCTGGCCGGGTCGGTGCGGCCCACCACCACGGCCTCGCGCACCTGCGGGTGGGCGAACAGCAGGGCGTCGACCTCACCGGGCTCCACGAGCAGCCCGCGCACCTTGACGCTGTGGTCGCTGCGGCCCAGCAGGCGCAGGCACCCGTCCTCGGCGAGGGTGCCGACGTCGCTGGTGAGGAACGAGCGGGTGCCGTCGGGGTTCTGCGTGAACACCTCGGCCGTGCGCTCGGGGGCCCCCCAGTAGCCGCGGGTCAGCCAGGGCGAGGTGACCACCACGCGCCCGGTGCCGTGCGGGTGGCGCCGGCCGTCCTCGTCCTGCACCTCGAAGCGGGCCCCGGGCACCGCGCAGCCGACGGGGGTGGCGCCCTCGGGGGACGGCGCGCCCGGGTCGAGGCGGAACTCGGCCATCAGCCACGTCTCGGTGGAGCCGTAGCGGTTGCGCAGCACGCACCGCGGGCCCACGGCCGCGCGCACGGTGCGCAGCTCCGCGCCGTGCACGGTCTCCCCGGCCACCGTGACGCTGACCAGGCCGTCGAGGCGCTCGCCGGGCGCCAGGGCCGTCATCGCCCCGCGCAGGATCGCCGGGGAGGCGTGCAGGACGTCGACGCCTGCCTCGCGCATCCAGGCGGGCAGCTCCGCCACCGAGCGGCGCCGCGGGTCGAACAGCTCCTGTCGGGCGCCGACGAGCAGGCACGCCAGGGTGACGCCGATGCCGGCGCTGAAGCCCATCGGCAGCAGGTGGGCCACGACGCTGCCCGCGCCGTAGCAGCCGGTGCCCAGGGAGTTCACCCAGGCGTCGTGCAGGATCGAGCGGTGGTCGCAGGCCACGCCCTTGGGGGCGCCGGTGGACCCGGAGGTGTAGACGACCACGGCGACGTCCTCGGGGTGCGCGGGGGTGGCCAGCAGCTCCTCGGCGGCGGTGCGGTGGTCGCCCCCGGCGTGCCGGCCCGCGTCGGGGTCCAGCACGGTGGCGGCCAGCTCGGCGGCGGTGCCGGCGCGGGCGGCGTCGCTGACGCAGATCGAGGCGCCGGCGGAGCGCACGTAGTGGCCCAGGCGCGCGGCGGGGGTGGTGGGGTCCAGGACGACGACGGGGCTGCCGGCGGCCAGGACGCCGACGACGGCGGCCACGGCGCCGACGTCGTGGCCGCGCAGCACCGCGACGGGACGGCCCCGCGCCCCGGCGGCCAGGACCGCCTCGCGCACGCGGGCGGCGCGGCGCAGCAGGTCCGCGCCGGTCAGGCGCTGTTCGCCGTCGGCGGCCAGGACGCGGTCGGCGGCGTCCAGCGCGACCTCCACGATGCGGGGCACCAGGGTGCCCGAGGCGTGGTCCTCCGAGAGCGGCGCAACCATTTGACTACTCCCCGTGGTGTTTCGGCGGCCGCTCCCCCCGCGGCCCGGGGGCGCACGATAACGGCTGCGGGCGCTCGCGGCGTGGCGCTGGCGGCACCACGGCCGCGGACCGCCCTCTCGGCGGCCCGGAACTCACGCGCAGTGGCCGCCGCTCACTCCGGGTCGACCACCGGGGTGCGCAACGGGCCCCTCAGGCCGCGTCGCCGCGCGCGACGAGCTCGCGCGCCAGCTGCCGGTACGCCTCCGCCCCGGGGTGGTTGCCCGCGTAGACGGTGATCGGCTCGGCCGCCACGGTGGCGTCCGGGAACTTCACGGTCCGCCCGATCACGGTGTGGAAGACGTCGTCGCCGAACGCGTCGACCACGCGCGCCACGACCTCGCGGCTGTGCAGCGTGCGCCCGTCGTACATGGTCGCCAGGATGCCGTCGATCTCCAGGACCGGGTTCAGGCGCTCCTGGACCTTCTCGATGGTCTCCACCAGCAGCGCCACCCCGCGCAGCGCGAAGAACTCGCACTCCAGCGGGATCACCACCCCGTGCGCGGCCGTCAGCGCGTTGACGGTCAGCAGCCCCAGCGAGGGCTGGCAGTCGATGAGCACCACGTCGTAGTCGGCCAGCACCGGCCGCAGGGCCCGCGCCAGCACGCTCTCGCGCGCCACCTCGCCCACCAGCTGCACCTCGGCCGCCGACAGGTCGATGTTGGCCGGCAGCAGGTCCAGCCCCTCCAGCCCCGTCTCGCGGATCACCTCGCGCACGTCCGTGCCCGGCTCCATGAGCAGCTGGTACACCGTGCGGTCCAGCTCGTGGGAGTTCACCCCCAGGCCCGCCGACAGCGCCCCCTGCGGGTCGAAGTCCACCAGCAGCACGCGCCGGCCGTACTCGGCCAGCGCCGCCCCCAGGTTGATGGTCGTGGTGGTCTTGCCCACCCCGCCCTTCTGGTTGCACATCGCGATCACCCGGGCGGGACCGTGCTGGTGCAGCGCGGCCGGCACCGGGAAGTCGGGCACGGGGCGGCCCGTGGGCCCGGCCTGCGGACCCAGCTCCATGGCCCCCTGCACCCCGCGCGCCGGCTCAGCGCCCGCCGGCGCCTCGCCGGACGTGCCCCGGGGCGTGCCGGTCGGAGCCCACGGGGACGCCTCCGGGGGCACCTGCGCGGAGGCGCCGGCGGGCGGTGCGGGCTCGGCGGCCGGCTGCCCCGGGCCCTGCGGGTGCTGCGGGTGCTGCGGCGTCCCCGTCGGCGCACCCGTCGCACCGGGCACCGGCGGGATGGAGGGGGCGGACGTCGGGAACTCGCTGGTCACTGGCCTGGCACATCCTCGGGCTGTCTCGGGCGGTGCCCCGCGCCCCGCTTCCGCGGTCGCGCAGGTGCGCTGGCGCGTCGACCTTAGTCCGACGGGTGCGGTGCGCGGTGCCCGCGGGGGTGCGTCCCGGCCCGCGGCTGCGCGAGCCGCTGCGTCAGCGGCTCCGTCAGCGGCTCCGTCAGCGGCTCCGCCGACGGCTGCGGCAGTGGTTCCGCCGCGACCAGCGCGTACAGCTGCGTCGTGGCCGGCGAGGCGTGCCCGAGCAGCTCCTGCACCTCCCGCACGTCCGCGCCGCCGCGCAGCCGGTGGGTGGCGAAGGAGTGCCGCAGCGTGTGCGGCGAGACGGCCCGCGCGATGCCCGCGCGCCCCGCGGCGGCCTGCAGCACCGCCCAGGCGCTCTGCCGCGACAGCCGCGCACCGCGCGTGTTGAGGAACAGCGCCGGCGCGCCCGGGCCCTGCGCGGTCCGCGCGGCGAGCAGCTCCGGACGCGCCCGCGCCAGGTACTCCTCCAGCGCCCGCCGGGCCCGCGCCCCCAGCGGCAC
>NZ_JAAALM010000338.1 GCF_009906395.1 Kineococcus indalonis | reverse complement strand
CCCACCACCTGACCCGGAGCCCACGACCCATGAGCATCTTCGACGCGATCGGCATCGCCGGGACCGGCGTCACGGTGAACCGCAAGTGGATGGACGCCGTCAGCGACAACCTCGCCAACATCAACACCGCCAAGCGCACCGACGAGGACGCCTTCGCCGCCCGCTACGTCGTGGCCACCGAGGCCGGCGACGGCAAGGGCACCCAGGTGGCCGGCATCGTCACCGGCAGCACCGAGGGCCGCATGGTGCACGAGCCCGACCACCCCCTCGCCGACGCCGACGGCTACGTGAAGTACCCCGACATCGACATGAGCACGCAGATGACCAGCCTGATCATGGCCCAGCGCGCGTACCAGTCGAACCTGTCGGTCATCGACCGCGCCAAGGACGCCTACCAGGCGGCCCTGCAGCTCGGGAAGGCGTGAGCGGCGTGAGCATCGAGTCCATCGGGTCCGTCGGCGGCGTCGGCTCCTCCCTCGGCACCCAGGCGATCGGCTGGGGCCAGGGCCTGGAGGACACCGACAGCGCCCAGATGACCCGCGGGGTCAGCACCGGCACGCAGTCCGTCGCCGGCACCAGCGGCATCGCCGGCCTCGCCGGCGTCACCGGCACCACGGGCACCGGCGCGGTGGGCGACGCCTCCGGCACCGACTTCGCGTCCCTGCTCTCCGGGGGCCTGGACAAGCTTCAGGGCATCCAGTCGAACGCCGATGACCTCGCTGTCAAGGCCGCCACCGGCGACCTGACCAACGTGCACGACTACATGATCGCCAGCAACGAGGCGCAGCTGGCGACCCAGCTGACCGTGGCGGTCCGTGACAAGGCCGTCGAGGCGTTCAACGAGATCATGAGGATGCAGATCTGATGGCGAAGAGCAAGGGGCCCGCTGCGATCGTCGACGGCGCCAAGCGCTTCGGGGAGGGCTTCAAGTCCTTCTCCTCCGGTCAGAAGGCCGTCGTCATCGCGGTCCTGGTGGCCCTGGTGGCCGGCGGGGTCTTCTTCTCCCGCTGGGCGGCCACCCCGTCCTACGCGCCGCTGTTCTCGAACCTGTCCGGGGCCGACGCCTCGGCGATCGTCGAGAAGCTCAAGGCCGACGGCGTCGCCTACCAGCTCGCCGACGGCGGCACCACCGTCATGGTCCCGCAGGACGTCGTCTACGACGAGCGCCTGGCCATGTCCGGCGAGGGCCTGCCCGCGGACACCGAGACCGGCAGCTCCATGCTCATGGAGTCCGGCGTCACCACCTCGGAGTTCGTGCAGCAGAAGGCCTACCAGCAGGACCTGGCCAACGAGCTGCAGAAGACGATCACCTCCATCGACGGGATCGACACGGCCAAGGTCAACCTGGCCATCCCGGAGAAGGACGTCTTCATCGACGAGCAGAAGCCGACCACCGCGTCGGTGCTCGTCAAGCTCAAGCCGGGCGCCCAGCTCAGCGACGACCAGGTCACCTCGGTGGTCAACCTCGTCGCCGGCGGCGTGGAGGGCATGGACCCCAAGAACGTCTCCGTCGTCGACGACAAGGGCAACACCCTGTCCTCCGACGACTCCGGCAGCTCCGCGCAGCAGGAGAAGACCGGCGACTACAACACCACGCAGAGCGCCAACCTGCAGGCGATGCTGGAGAGCTTCCTCGGCGCCGGCAACGTCAAGGCCACCGTCAACGCGACGCTGAACTTCGACGACACCACGCAGAACTCGGTGACGTACGAGCAGCCCCAGCAGCTCGCGCCCCTGGTCAGCAGCAAGGACATCGAGAAGTACACCGGCGGCACCGCCGGCGCGGCCACCGGCGTCCTGGGCCCGGACAACATCCAGACCCCCGCCGGCGCCACGAACGGCGAGAGCGGGTACGAGAAGAGCTCCGAGACGGTCAACAACTCGATCAACCGCATCGAGACGACGACCAAGCAGGCCCCGGGCAAGGTGGAGCGGCAGTCCGTCGCCGTCGTCATCGACGCCAAGAACGCCGGCACCGCCGACGTCAACGCGATCACCCAGCTCGTGACCCAGGCCGCCGGCCTGGACACCGCCCGCGGTGACACCGTCAACGTGCAGAAGATCGCCTTCGACTCCTCCGCCGCCGACGCGGCCGCCGCCGCCCTGGCCGAGCAGGAGGCCGCCGAGAAGCAGGACGCGCTCGTCGGCTACGGCAAGACCGCCGCGCTGGCCCTGCTGGTCCTGGTCATGCTGGTGGTCGTCCTGCTGGCCTTCCGCCGCCGCAAGGTGGAGACCGTCGACGTCCTGGACGTCGCGCCGATCGAGCTCGGCGACATCACCGCCGAGGACGACCTCAAGGTCCTGGACGCTCCCGCCGATCGTCCAGTGGCGCTCGAAGCAGCACCGGTCGACCCGGCCCTGGAGGCCGCGGCGGCCCGCCGCACCGAGGTCGTCGAACTCGTCTCCCGCCAGCCCGAGGAGGTCGCGGAACTGCTCCGCGGCTGGCTCGCCGATCGGAGGTCCTGACCCGTGACGACGTCCACCGAGGTCGAGGTCGCGCCCCTGTCGGGTGCGCAGAAGGCCGCCGTCCTGCTCGTGCAGGTCGGTCAGGAGAACGCCGCCAAGGTGCTCTCCCACATGCGCCCCGCCGAGATCGAGGAGCTGACCGCGGAGATCCTGCGGCTGCGCTCGGTGTCCCCGGAGGTCGCCGGCGTGGTCCTGGAGGAGTTCCACTCCATGATCGCCTCGCCGCTGCGCGGCGGCGCCGGCGGCATGGACTTCGCCCAGGCCCTGCTGGAGGGCGCCCTGGGCGCCGACGGCGCCGCCGAGGTCCTCGGCCGCGTCGCCGAGTCCCAGGTCGTGCAGCCCTTCCAGTTCCTGCACCAGGCCGACCCGCAGCAGATCCTCACCTTCCTCACCGGCGAGCACCCCCAGACCATCGCCCTGGTCGTCGCGCACCTGCGCCCCGACCAGTCCTCGATGATCCTGGGCGGGCTGTCCCCGGAGATGCAGGCGGACATCGCCTACCGCATCGCCACGATGGAGGCCACGAGCACCGAGTACGTGCGCCTCATCGAGGACGTCGTCCAGCGCCGCACCTCCACGGTGCTGCAGGCCAAGCAGAACACCGCCGTCGGCGGCGTCGCGCCCCTGGTCGAGATCATCAACCGCGCCGACCGCGGCACCGAGCGCAGCATCCTCGAGGGCCTGTCCGCCAAGGACGCCGCCCTGTCCGACGAGATCCGCGCCCTCATGTTCGTCTTCGAGGACATCACCACCCTGGACGACCGCGCCATCCAGCTCGTGCTGCGCGGCGTGGAGACGGCCGACCTGGCCACCGCCCTCAAGGGCGTCAAGGACTCGGTGCGCGACAAGATCCTGCGCAACGTCTCCGAGCGCGCCCGCGAGAACCTGCTCGACGAGATCGAGATGCTCGGGCCCGTCCGCATGTCCGCGGTCGAGGAGTCGCAGCAGAAGGTCGTCCAGGTCATCCGCCAGCTCGAGGAGTCCGGGCAGATCGTGCTGACGCGCGGCGGTGACGATGACTTCGTGGCCTGACGCGGGCACCGCCCGCGCCTTCCGGCCCGCCGACACGTCCCCGGCGCGCACGGCCCGCTCGTTCGTCGCCGCCCCCGGCGGCGGGGCCGGCACCGCCCAGCCGAGGGCCTTCACCGGCATCCGGCTGCCGCGCAGCCCGGCGGACGAGGAGGCCCTGCGCGCCGAGCGCGAGGCCGCCCGCACCGCCGGCTACGCGGCCGGCTGGGCCGCCGGCATGCGCCAGGCCGCCGAGGAGGCCGCCGCCGAGCGCCTCGCCGCGCGGCACGCCGCCCAGGAGGCCGCCCGCGCCCAGGCCGCCGCGCAGGCGGCGGCCCTGGCGCGGGCGGAGGCGGCGGTGCGCTCGGCCGCCGACGCCCTGCGCGCCGAGCGCCAGCCCACCGTCGCGGCCCTGGCCGACACGGTGCTGGAGCTGGCCCTGGACCTCGCCGGCGCCGTGCTGGACCGCGAGGTCTCCCTCATGGCCTCGCCGGTGCACGAGGCCGTCCAGCGGGCCCTGCGCCCCCTGGACGCCACCCTGCCCGTCACGGTGCGCGTGCACCCCGACGACCTGGCCGCCCTGACGGGTGACGGCCGGACGGGTGCCGGCGCCACCGGCGAGGCGCTCAAGGACGGTGCCGGCGCCGCCGATGCAGGACGCGTGAGCTTCCTGCCCGACCCCACGGTCACCCCGGGCGACGCGATCGCCCGTCAGGGTGACACCGACGTCGACGCCGGCCTGCGCGCCAGCGTCGCGCGCGCCCTCGAGGCGCTGGTCTCGCCCGAGGCCGCGACCGGCTCGCCGGTCGCGGCGGGCGGGGGGATCGACGAGGTGACCGGGCGGCCGGCGTGAACGCCCCCCTGGTCTCCTCCCGCCTCGCCGCCGACGTGCGCGAGCTGCTGCGCCCGCAGCTGCAGCGCGCCGCCGCCGCGGCCCGGCCCCTCGTGCGGGGCCGGGTCAGCGGCATCGTCGGCCTCTCGGTGGAGGTCTCCGGCCTGGAGGCCGCCGTCGGCGAGACCGTCGTGCTCGGCGAGGGCGCCCGGGCCGTGCCCGCCGAGGTCGTCGCCGCCGACGGCGGCCGCCTGCGCTGCCTGCCGCTGGGCCACCTCAC
>NZ_JAAALM010000337.1 GCF_009906395.1 Kineococcus indalonis | reverse complement strand
GTGCTGGAGCGCCGTGATCGAGGGGGTCGCCGCTCCCTCGATCACGGCGGGGCGGTCCCGGCGGGCGGCGGGCCTCAGGTGTCGTCGCGCGGGTTGAGCTGCTCGGGGTCGCCGTCGGGGTCGTCGGCGGTGCCGGGGTCCTCCGCGGCGCCGTCGCCGGTGGTCACGCCGCGCAGGTCGCGGGGGTTCAGCTGGCCGGGGTCGCCGTCGGGGTCGGGGGTGTCCGTGGTGTGTTCGCTCACGGGATCAGCGTGCACCGCCGACCCGCCCTCGGCACCTCGGGGACGCCCCGCGCGCGCGGGGCGCCGGTAGCGTGGCGCCGGGACGCCCCGACACCGGGAGGAGCACCGTGGCCGTGCGGTGGGACGCGCAGCAGTACGCACGCTTCTCCGGCGACCGCGCCCGCCCCTTCCACGACCTGCTGGCCCGCGTCGGCGCCACCGACCCGGGCGTGGTCGTCGACGTCGGGTGCGGGACCGGGGAGCTGACCGCGACCCTGGCCCGGCGCTGGCCCGGGGCGCGGGTGCGGGGCATCGACCCCTCCGCGCAGATGCTCGGCCGGGCGCCGGCGGACGCGGGGGTGGAGTTCTCCCCCGGCACCGCCGAGGGCTTCGACGCCACCGGCGTGGACGTCGTCGTGAGCAACGCGGTGCTGCAGTGGGTCCCCGGGCACCGGGAGCTGCTGCGGCGCTGGGCCGGGCAGCTGCCGGCCGGCGGGTGGCTGGCGTTCCAGGTGCCGAGCAACTTCGAGGCCCCCTCGCACCGGCTGATGCGCGAGCTGGCGGCCTCGGCGCCGTGGCGCGAGCGCCTGGCCGGGGTGCTGCGCGGCGCGGAGTCGGTGGACACCCCCGCCGGGTACCTGGACCTGCTGGCCGGCGAGGGCCTGGTGGCCGAGGTGTGGAGCACGGAGCACCTGCACGTGCTGCCCGGTGAGGACCCGGTGCTGGAGTGGGTGCGCGGCACCGGGCTGCGCCCGGTGCTGGCGGCGCTGACGGCCGGGGAGGCGGAGGCGTTCACCGCCCGGTACGCGGCGCTGCTGCGCGAGGCCTACCCCGCGCGCCCGTACGGGACGCCGTTCCCCTTCCTGCGCACGTTCGCGGTGGCGCGCAGGGGCTGAGGGCCGGCGGGTCCACCCGATCCGCTCGCCCGGCCCCCACCCGCGTGGTGCCCTGACCGCGACGATGTGTTGCCCCGGACCCGGTGGCGCGTCACGGACGACGCGGACGCACGGGAGACCACCATGAGCACGGACCAGCTGGGCAGCACGACGAGCGGCGCGCCGCCCGCAGTCCCGGCCGCCGTCGTGGCCCTGGCCGCGCTGGCCGCGGCCCTCGTGGCGGTCGGCGACTCGTGGTGGCTGCTGCTGCTGGCCCCCCTCGTCCCCGTGGTGCTGACCCAGGTGGCCCTCCTGGGCCACGACGCCTCGCACCAGCAGGTCTTCACCTCGCCGGGCTGGAACGAGTGTGCCGCGCGGGTGCTGGCGAGCCTGCTGGCCGGGCTCAGCTGGTGGCAGGGCAAGCACACCGTGCACCACGTCGCCCCGAACCAGGTGGGGCACGACACCGACATCGACTCCAAGGTGCTGGCCTTCCACCCCGGCGCCGCGGCGCGGTGCGGCGGCGGTACGTGGACGTGGACGTGGACGTGGACGTGGACGTGCTGGTGATGGTGATGGTGGCCCGCTGGGCCGCCTACGCCACGTCCCTGCTGCCGGCCACCTCCCCCGGCAAGGCGCTCGCCGTCGTCGCCGTGGAGCTGGCCGTCTTCGGGGTGCTGCTGCGCGGGGCGTTAGCGCCCGACCACACGGGCATGCCGGTGCTCGAGCGCGGCGCGGAGCTGGACCTCCTGCACCGGCAGGTGACCGCCTCGCGCGACGTGCGCGGCGGGGTGCTCGTCGACTTCTTCACGGGCGGGCTCAACCGCCAGGTCGAGCACCACCTGTTCCCCAGCACGCCGCGCCCGGACCTGCGCCTGGTGCAGCCGGTGGTGCGCCGGTGGTGCGCCGGCACTGCGCCGAGGCGGGCATCCCGTACGTGGAGGCGACCTTCGCCGGCGCCTTCGCCGCCGTGGTCTCCCACCTCAACGCCGTCGGCGTGGGCGCGCGGCGGCAGGGGGCGTGCCCGCTGGCCGCGCAGCTGCGCGCGTGAGCGGGCCGGCGCCGCCGCGACGGCACCGGTGAGCTCGCGGCGCACCGCGCAGATCCTCGCGGAGATCTCCACCCCCCCGGTCCGGGCGCAGGACCTGCCCCGGCGGCTGGTGCGGGCCTGCTCGCGGGCGGTGCCGGTCTCCGGCGCCGGGCTGGTGCTCAGCGACGAGCGCGGGCGCCTGGACGTGGTGGCCACCACCTCCAGCACCACCGAGGCGCTGGAGGTGTTCGAGCTGCAGATCGACCAGGGCCCGTGCCTGGACCGCTTCCGCACCGGCCGGGCCGTGGTGGACGTGGACCTGACCCGGGCGCAGGAGCGCTGGCCGGACTTCGCGCGCCGCCGTCGCGGCGGGGCTGCGCTCCACCCACGCGCTGCCGATGCGGCTGCGCGGGCAGGTGATCGGCGCGCGCCTCGATCACCGTGCACGAGGCGTTCACGCGCCTGCGCGCCCACGCGCGCCGCAGCGGCTCGCCGCTGACCGCGGTGGCCGCCGCGGTGGTGGAGGGTGGCCTGCGCCTGGAGGGCGACGCGCAGCCCGCCCGGCGGCCCTGAGCGGGCACCGGGCGGGCGCCCCGCGCCCCGCGGGCGGCTCTACTTGATGGCGCCGCGGGTCACGCCCGTCATCACCCACCGCTGGGCGAGGACGTACACGAGGATCGTGGGCGCCATCGCCATGAGGTAGGAGGCGAAGGCGACGTTGTAGTCGGTGGAGAAGGCCAGCTGGAAGATCTTCTGCACCACCGGGATGGTCTGCAGCGTCTGGTCGGCCGTGATGAGCGAGGGCATCATGTAGTCGTTCCAGCTGGCCAGGAAGGCGAAGATGCCGACGGTGGCGTTCATCGGCGCCAGCAGCGGGAAGACGATCCGCCAGAAGACCTGCCAGGTGCTCGCGCCGTCCATGCGGGCGCTCTCCTCCAGCTCGGCGGGCACCGAGCGCAGGAAGGCCGAGTACAGCAGGACGCTGAAGGACAGCTGGAACATCACGTGCAGCAGCGCCACGCCGCCGGGGTTGTCCAGGCCCAGCAGGGCGGTGAGCTTGACCTGCGGCAGCGCCACGACGGGGAACGGGATGAACATCGCCGCCAGCAGGTACACGTAGGAGTACCGGAAGAGGCGGTGCTCCCAGTTGCGCACGATGGCGTAGGACGCCCAGGAGGCCAGCACCAGGCAGCCGGCGACGCTGACGGCGCTGACGAGCGCGGAGACGGCGAAGGCGCGGGCGAAGCCGGTGAGGGTCCACGCGTCGGCGAAGCTGCCCCAGTTCAGCGGCCACGGCGGGGCGAACCCGGTGCCGGCGACGGCCTGCTCGGGCGTCTTGAACGCCATGACGACGGCGAAGTACAGCGGCACCAGGACCGACAGGGAGGCCAGCACCAGCAGGGCGGTCAGGCCCCAGCCGCGGCCGCGCCGGCGGGTGCCGACGACCTCCAGCTCGCGGCGGGGCGCGGCGCCGCGGGAGGCGGCGGCGACGGTGGCGGGGTCGGCGGTGGCCATCAGAGCGACACTCCTCGGCGGCGGATGATCTGCAGCTGCAGGACGGAGATGACGACGGTGAGCACGAAGAAGACCACCGCGTTGGCCATCTGGTAGGCGTAGTCGCCGTTGGTGAAGCCGGTGAAGATGGTCATGGCGACGCTGCGGGTGGCGGTGCCCGGGCCGCCGTCGGTCAGGCCGACGATGATGTCGTAGGCGTTGAGGAAGTTCTTGAAGCCCAGCACGGTGTTGATGACGACGTACCCGGCCACCAGCGGCAGGGTCACCGAGCGGAACTGGCGCCAGGCGGAGGCGCCGTCCAGGGCAGCGGCCTCGTAGACCTCCTCGGGCACCGCGAGCAGCCCGGCGAGGTAGATGATCAGGGCGCTGGGCACCGCCTGCCAGGCGGTGACCAGGACGACCGCCACCCACGCGAGGTCGGGGTTGGCGATGAGGCTCTCCTGCAGCCACCCGATCCCCAGGCTGCCGGCCAGGGCGGGCAGCGAGGTGGAGAAGAGGTAGTTGAAGACGAAGGCGATGACGATGCCGGAGACGACCATGGGGACGAAGAAGGCCCCGCGCAGGGCCGTCTTGAGGTGGATGCGGGCGTTGAGGCCCAGCGCCAGGGCGAGCGCGACCACGTTGACGAGCACGACGGTGACCACGGAGAAGCCCAGCGTGAAGCCGTACGCGCGCAGCACGTTGGGGTCGCGGAAGAGGACGGCGTAGTTGGCCAGGCCGATGAACTCCCACTCCCCGTAGCCGACGTAGTCGGTGAGGCTGATCACCGCGCCGACCAGCGCGGGCACGGTGATGAACAGGGTGAACAGGGCCAGGGCGGGCAGCAGGAACAGGTAGGAGACGGCGTCGACGCGGCGCAGGGGCGGGCGGCTGCGCACCACGGCGAGGTCGTCGCGCGCGCCCGCGCGGGCGCGGGCGCGCGAGCGGTGGGAGGAGAGGGTGGCCACGAGAGCTC
>NZ_JAAALM010000336.1 GCF_009906395.1 Kineococcus indalonis | reverse complement strand
CCCCCGGGGCGGGGAGGGGACGGGGGCGGTGTTGCCGGAACGGCACGGGACCTCGACGGCCCGCCGGGCCGCGCGCACGATGCCGCCGTGAGCACCCACGACTTCGACCTCGACGCCCCCGACGCCCGCGCCCTGTGGGAGGGCATGTACGCCGCCGCCGGCGGGCGCTGGAGCGGGCGGCCCAACGACGCCCTCGTGCGCGCCGTGCAGGACCTGGCCCCCGGCACCGCCCTCGACCTCGGCTGCGGCGAGGGCGGCGACGTCGTCTGGCTGGCCTCGCGCGGCTGGCGCGCCACCGGCGCCGACGTCTCGCCCACCGCCCTGGCCCGCGGCGCCGCCCGCGCCGCCGCCGCCGGCCTCGCCGACCGGGCGCGCTTCGAGGAGCACGACCTCGGCGCCTCCCTGCCCGCCGGGGCCTTCGACCTCGTCGCCGCCTCCTTCCTGCACTCCTTCGCGCACCTGGACCGCGACGACGTGCTGCGCCGCGCCGCCGGCCTCGTCGCGCCCGGCGGCTCCCTCGTCGTCGTCGGCCACGTCACCGTCCCGCCGTGGGGCGGCGCCGCCCACGCCGAGCGCCACGTCGACCTGCCCGCCCCCGCCGAGGTGCGCGAGGTGCTCGCCCCCGCCACCGCCGGGTGGCAGGTGCTGCGCGAGGAGCTGCTCCAGCGCGAGGTCGAGGGGCCCGACGGGCAGCGCGCCGCCGTCGCCGACGGCGTGCTGCACCTGCGCCGCCCCGCCTGAGCGGGCGGTGCGCGTGCGGCGGCGGGACGGTGCCGGTCCCGGCGCGGGGGACCGCGCCCGGCGCGCTTCGTGGTAGTTCTCTTGACCATGCCGTCCCCCCGCCTGGCCCTGACCCGCACCTACCTCGCCCCGTCGGCCGACGAGGCGCCCGGTGGCGGTGAACTGCCCGGCGTCGCCGACGTGGGCGAGCGGCGCCAGGTGCGCAGCGAGGAGACCCACTACGACACCGCCGACCTGGCCCTGGCCGCCGCCGGCGCCTCGGTGCGCCGGCAGACCGGCGACTCCCCGCGCGGCTGGGTCCTGGAGCTGCCCGGCCGCGGCCCGCGCACCCACCAGGTGCGTCACGCCCTGGGCCGCGCCGTGCGCACCGCACCGGCTGCGCTGCAGCGGCTCACGTGGGCCGCGGCGCGCGGGCGCACCCTGGGGCCGGTGCTGCAGCTGACCACCGACGCCGTCCAGCGCGACCTGCTCGACGCCGACGGCGTCGTCGTGGCCCGCCTGACCACCCGCCGCGTCGAGGCGCGCCCGCTGGTGCCGGAGGACTCCCTGGCGCAGACCTGGGGGGAGTGGCAGGCCGAGGTCGTCGACGGCCGCCGCGACCTGCTGGACGCCATCAGCACCGCCTGGGAGGAGCGCGGCGCGGAGGAGTCCGACCGCACCGAGCAGCTGCGCACCGTCCTGGACGGCCCCGAGGAGACCGGCGAGCCCGCCGGCACCGCCGACGGCGACTCCGCCGGCGCCCTCGTGCTCGGCCAGCTCGCCCACGACGTCAGCCGCCTGCTCGCCCAGGACCCCCTGGCCCGCATCGACGCCCCCGGCGCCGTGCGCGCCCTGCGCAGCGCCACCCGCCGCCTCGGCGGCGTGCTGCGCGCCTGCGCCCCCCTGTTCGAGGACGCCCCCCGCGACGCGCTGGTCGCCGAGCTGGACTGGCTCACCGACGTGCTCACCCGCGCCCGCGACGCGGAGGTCCTCACCGAGCGCCTCCTCGCCGACCTCGACGAGGAGGCCGCCGGCCACGTCGCCGGCTCCGGCGTCGGCGACCCCGCCGCGGTGGCCGAGCGGGTGCGCGCGCTGCTCGGCGAGCGCCACGCCGCCGCGCAGGCCGCGGTCCTGCAGGCCCTGGACTCCGAGCGCTACCGCGCCCTGGTCTCCGCGCTGGAGGCGTTCGTGGCCGACCCCGCCCTGACCGGCGAGGCCTCCCGCGCGGCGCGCAAGGTGCTGCTGCCCCTGGCCGCCGACGCGCACCGGGCCGTGAAGAACGCCCAGCGCGACGTCGACCCCGACGGCGAGGACGCCGACGTGCCCGCCGACGACCCCGCCGCCGACCCGCTGGTGCGGCTGCGCCGCGCCGCCGAGGACGCCCGCGCCGCCGCCGCCGTCGTGGTGCCGCTGCGCGGCGACGAGGTGGAGGAGTACGCCGACGCGCTCAAGGAGCTCGTGGACGTCCTCGTCGAGCACGAGGAGACCGTCGCCGCCCGCGCCGTGCTGGCCGGGCTGGTGCCCGAGGCCGGCGAGGGCGCCTTCGTCCTGGGCCGCGTGCACGCCCTGGAGGAGGTCCGCTCCGCCGTGGCCCGCCACGACCTGGACGAGGCGTGGGACACCGCGAACCGGAAGAAGCTGCGCAAGTGGATGAGCTGAGCACGCCGGGCGCCGCGGCGTTCGCCGAACCCGTCGCGCTGTCCGGCGAGCGCGTCGCCCTGGAACCCCTCGGCGCCCGCCACGTCGAGGGCCTGCGGCGCGTCGTCGCCGAGGGCGACCTGCACCGCACCTGGTACACGCGCATCCCCGCGCCCGACGACGTCGCCGCGGAGGTGGAGCGCCGCCTGGCGCTGCAGCGCGCCGGGGCGATGGCGCCGTGGGCGCTGCGGCGCCTGGACACCGGCGAGGTGTGCGGGGCCACCACCTACATGAACCTCGACCCCGCCAACCGCCGCCTGGAGATCGGCTCGACGTTCCTGGCGCCCTCCGCGCAGGGCAGCGGCGTCAACGCCGAGGCCAAGCTGCTGCTGCTGACCCGCGCGTTCGAGGAGCTGCGCTGCATCGCGGTGGAGTTCCGCACCCACTGGCACAACCACCGGTCGCGCGCGGCCATCGCCCGGCTGGGCGCCAAGCAGGACGGGGTGCTGCGCAACCACGTCCTGTGGGCCGACGGCAGCTACCGCGACACGGTGGTGTTCTCGATCGTGGAGGGGGAGTGGCCGGCGGTGCGCAGCGGCCTGCGCGGCCGGCTCGGGCTGTCCTGGCGGCCCGCCCCGTGACGCCGGGCTCGGCTGACGCGCCGGGCCCGGCGCGTCAGCCGAGCCCGGCGACCTGCGCGTCCAGCACGTACGCGCGCGGGTCGAACGCGCTGCCGTCGCCGTAGCGCTGCGCCCCCAGCGGCGAGGCGCCCGCCGCCGGCCACGGCGGAGCGCCCTCGCGCACGAACCGCACCCAGTGCCCGTGCACCCGGTCCGCCAGCGCCTGGTCCGGGTGCTCGCCCAGCACGCGCGCCACGCCCGGCGCGCCCAGCAGGTCGAACGCGTACGGCAGGTCGTGGCAGTGCGCCGCCACGCCCTCCACCGGCGAGCGCTCCGCGAAGTCGAACAGCCAGGTGCGCGCCCCCGCCCCGCCGCGCGCGCGGGCCGCGGCCAGGCGCACCAGCTCCGCCCGGAACCCCGCGGCCACCAGCGCCCGGTTCGCCGCGAACCGCTCCCCGGTGCGGGCGACGTCCGCGCGGAAGGCGGCCACGCCCTCGTCGTCCACCCCCGCCGCGACCAGGTCGCGCACCACCTCCTGCGCGCCCGCCGCTGCCGGCACCGCGAACTCGTCGCGGGTGGTGCCCATCAGCACCTCCACGTCCGCGCCGGCCCCGCCCGCCAGCGCCGTCGCCACGTCCGAGGGCAGCACCACCCCGTCCACGACGGGCGTGAACGCCATCGAGGCCAGGACCGAGGCGCCCGCGCGGGCCGCGCGCAGCGCCGCGGCCACGTCCGGGGAGGCGCCGTCGCGCGGCGCGCGCCCCGGCACCGCGTTGAACCCCCGCTCCGCGGCCACCACCTCCGCCTCCGGCACCGAGCGCCACCCGGCCAGGTCCGGGGTGACCCCGAAGTGCGCGGCGAAGCGGCGCCCGGCCTCCTCCGCGAGCGCGGGGGGCAGGTCCGAGGTCGCCGAGGAGTGCGAGACGACCCGCCGGAACAGCCTCGCCGCCGGCGGCGAGGCCAGCAGCGACAGGACGCTGCCGCCACCGGCGGACTGCCCGGCCACCGTCACCCGGTCCGGGTCGCCGCCGAAGTCGCGCACGTTCTCGCGCACCCAGCGCAGCGCGGCGAGCTGGTCCAGCAGGCCCCGGTTCAGCGGCGCGCCCCCCACCCAGCCGAACCCGTCGAAACCCAGCCGGTACGAGACGTTCACCGTGACGACCCCGTCGCGGTTGAAGGCCGCGCCGTCGTACCACGGGCTGGCCGGCGAACCGGCGAAGTACCCGCCGCCGTGCACCCACACCAGCACCGGCAGCAGCGCCGAGCGGTCCCCGGGCGCGGGCGTGAACACGTCCACGTTGAGGGTGGCCTCCCCCGGCACCGACGGCTCCGGGATCGTGGTGACCGGGCCGAACGGCACGCGCTGCGGGGTCGGCCCGTGCGCGACGGCCGGGCGCACCCCCTCCCACGGCTCCGCCGGGACCGGCGCGGCGAACCGGCGCGGACCCACCGGCGGCCGCGCGAACGGCACGCCGAGGAAGGCCGCCGAGCCCGGGCGCTGCACGCCGCGCAGGCGGCCGGAACGGGTGCTGACCTCGGGGGCGGTGCTCACGGTGCTCTCCTCGGGTTCCGCGGGGCGCGCGGGGGCGCGCACCCCCTGCCCCGGGCATCCTCCCGCCC
>NZ_JAAALM010000335.1 GCF_009906395.1 Kineococcus indalonis | reverse complement strand
CGAGGGGCGCGGGGGAGGGGGCGGCGGCGACCGGCAGCCCCGCCGCCAGCCGGCGCTCCAGCCGCTCCAGGCGCGGGCCGAGCCCGCCGTCGGCGTCCGCCCCGGGCAGCAGCAGGCGCGCGCACAGCAGCTCCAGCTGCAGGCGCGGCGAGGTCGCGCCCGTCATCTGCTCCAGCCCGGCGGCCACCACGTCCGCCGCGCGCGACACCTCCGCGCGCCCCAGGTGCGCGGCCTGCGCGCGCAGCCGCTCCAGCGCGTCCTCGGGCACCGCCAGCGCGTCGGCGGCGCCCTCGCCCACCGCGGCGACGACCACGAGGTCGCGCAGCCGCTGCAGCAGGTCGTCGGCGAAGCGGCGCGGCTCCTGGCCGGACTCCACCACCCGCTCCACGGCGCGGAAGACGGTCGCGCCGTCCCCGGCGGCGATCGCCTCCACGACGTCGTCCAGCAGGGAGGCGTGGGTGTAGCCCAGCAGTGAGACCGCCACGTCGTAGGTGACGCCCTCCTCGCCCGCCCCGGCGATGAGCTGGTCCAGCACGGACAGCGAGTCGCGCACGGACCCGCCGCCGGCGCGCACCACCAGCGGCAGCACGCCCTTGCCGACCTCCACGCCCTCGCGCTCGGCCAGCTCGGCCAGGTAGGAGCTCAGCCGGGCCGGCGGCACCAGCCGGAACGGGTAGTGGTGGGTGCGCGAGCGGATCGTGGTGAGGACCTTGTCCGGCTCCGTGGTGGCGAAGACGAACTTCACGTGCGGCGGCGGCTCCTCGACGGTCTTCAGCAGGGCGTTGAAGCCCTGCGGGGTGACCATGTGCGCCTCGTCGAGGATGTAGACCTTGAAGCGGTCGCGCGCCGGGGCGAAGGAGATCCGCTCGCGCAGCTCGCGGGCGTCGTCGACGCCGCCGTGGCTGGCCGCGTCGATCTCCACCACGTCCACGCTGCCCGGGCCGCCGTTGGCCAGGTCGCGGCAGGAGCCGCAGGTGCCGCACGGCGTCGGCGTGGGCCCGGCCGCGCAGTTCAGGCAGCGGGCCAGGATGCGGGCGCTGGTGGTCTTGCCGCAGCCGCGCGGGCCGGAGAAGAGGTAGGCGTGGGTGACGCGGCCCTTGGCCAGGGCCTGCGACAGCGGCACGGTGACGTGCTCCTGCCCGATGACCTCCGCGAAGCTCTCGGGCCGGTAGCGGCGGTACAGGGCGCTCGTCACGACCCCGAGGCTAACCCGGCCCGGTGACAGCCCGGCCGGGGACGAAGGGACCCCTCGCGCACCCGCCAGAGCCCGCCTACCCTTGCTGCCTTCCGGCCCTGGGGGGGTTCAGCTGGATGACGCCGCACGAGGGGTCTGCGACCACTGTACGGGGCGCTCCGGGGTGCGGTCCAACCGCGTGCGGCCGGCACCGCCCGCTGCGCCGCTCCCGCCGCCGGCCGCGGGGTGCGGCGCACCCGGGGTCGAGGGCACCCGTCCGGGCGCGCTACGCTGGGGGCACTGGAGGATTCGCCTAGTGGCCTATGGCGCACGCTTGGAAAGCGTGTTGGGTTAACGCCCTCGCGGGTTCAAATCCCGCATCCTCCGCCGGCCGAGGGGCCCGGACCCGCAGCAGCGGGGCCGGGCCCCTCGTCGTTCCCGGCGCCCGGCACGGCGCCCGGCACGGCGCCCGGCCCCGCCGGCCACGGGCCGTGGCAGCCAGCGGCTCGCGCGTCCTGCCGCGCCCGGTGCGCCGCGCCGCCTAGACTCACCCACCGTGATCTTCCAGGCGGTCGGCGAGGGGCGCCCCTACCCCGAGCACGGGTACGAGACGACCAGCCAGTGGTCCGCGGTGCCCCCGCGCCAGGTCCGCCTCGACGAGCTGACCACCACCCGGCGCACCCTGGACCTGGACGCCCTGCTCGCCGACGACTCCACCTTCTTCGGCGACCTGTTCGCCCACGTCGTGGAGTGGCGGGGGCGGATGTACCTGGAGGACGGGCTGCACCGCGCCGTGCGCGCCGCGCTGCACCAGCGCCAGGTGCTGCACGCCCGCGTGCTGACGCTGCCGGACTGAGCGGAGGGGGACCGTGGACGACGACAGCGAGCCCGACGGCCGGCAGGCCGACGACGGCGCCCGGCACGGCACCGGCGTGGTGCCCGAGGACGGCGGGGACCTCGACGAGGCCTCCTACGAGCGCCTGCACCGCAAGCGGCTGCGCCGCCAGCGCCGCCAGCGCGTCGTCTTCGCGCTCGTCGTGCTGCTCGTCCTGGCCGTCGGCGGCGGGGCGGCGCTGGTGTGGACCGGGCGCTGGCAGCCCGGCGGCGGCAGCGCCGCCACGCCCACCCCGACGTGCGCGCCGGCCCCCGAGCAGCCGCTGCCGCCGCCGCAGGAGGTCTCGGTGGTGGTCCTCAACGGCACCGACCGCACCGGGCTGGCCGGCGGCGTCGCCGAGGAGCTGCGCGGGCGCGGCTTCACCGTCCCCCGCGTCGGCAACGCCCCCGTGGACGCCGGGCCGGTCACCGCGTCCGTGCGCTACCCCCCGGGGCTGCTGCCCGCCGCCCGCGCCGCCGCCGCCCGCGTCGCCGAGGCGCAGCTGGTGGAGGACCCCGCCGCCACGGCCGTGGAGCTCACCCTGGGCGACGGCTACCAGCAGCTGCTCGGCGAGGACGCCCTCGCGGTGCCGCCCGCGCCCGCACCGCCGCCGGCGCCCGGCTGCTGAGCCGCGCGCACCCCGGGCACGGCGAAGGCCCCCGGCTCCGAGGAGCCGGGGGCCTTCGCCGTTCGAGCGGTGGCGGTGGGATTTGAACCCACGGAGGAGTCGCCCCCTCACACGCTTTCGAGGCGTGCTCCTTAGGCCGCTCGGACACACCACCACGGGCAACGATACACGGTGGCGACCGGTGCGCCGGGCCGCCCCGGGCTCACCCGCGGCGCTCGGCGAAGAAGCCGTCCAGCAGCGCGGAGCACTCCTGCTCCAGCACCCCGCCGGCCACCTCCACCGCGTGGTTCAGGCGCCGGTCGCGCACCACGTCGCGCAGCGAGCCGGCCGCGCCGAACCGCGGGTCCCACGCGCCCAGCACCAGCCGGTCCACGCGCGCCAGCACCAGCGCCCCGGCGCACATCACGCACGGCTCCAGCGTCACCACCAGCGTGCAGCCGGTCAGCCGCCACTCCCCGCGCGCGCGCGCCGCCGCGCGCAGCGCCAGCACCTCCGCGTGCGCGGTGGGGTCCTGCGCCGCCTCGCGCTCGTTGCGGCCGGTGCCCAGCACCCGCCCGTCGGCGTCCACGACCACGGCGCCCACCGGCACGTCGCCCGTCGCCAGGCACGAGCGCGCCTCCGCCAGGGCCAGGCGCATCCAGGTCGCCCACCGCGGCGGCTGGGCCAGGCCCCTCAGCGCAGGGACTCCAGCACGTCGGCGAAGCCGAGCAGCTCGCCGACCTCCACGGTGGCCGCGGAGGGGTCCGTGCCGGACTCGGCCAGGCGGGTGAGCGCGGCCGCCGGGCAGCCCAGGTCCGCCAGCAGCTCCGGGTCCCCGGCCCACACGGCCTCGGCCACGCCCGCCGCCCGCGCGGCGGAGCCGGCGTCGCCGCCCGGGGCGCCCGCCCCGTCGTCCTCGCCGTCCTCGCCGTCCGAGGGGTCGTCCTCGTCCTCGTCGCCGTCGGTCACCGGGACCTCCGTCGCCGGGGGCAGCTCGGTGAACAGCTCGGCGTAGGAGCTGTCGGCCGCGGCGACCGCGTCGGAGACGAACACGCGCACCTCCTCCCCGTCGGTGCGCACGAGCGCGAACCACTCGTCCTCGCGCTCCAGGACGGCCAGGACGGCCGCGTCGTCGCCGACGGCGCCGCGCAGCACGTCGCCCAGCTCGTCCGGCGAACCTGCTTCGAGGTCGACGTCGACGGAGCGCCAGCCGTCGCCGTCGGGGGTCAGCACAGCGGTGAAGTACGCCACGTGACCATGGTGGCAGGACGTTCGCGGCTACGGCCAGCACGCCCGTGGCGGCTAGGTTGTGCCCTCGTGCGCCTCTCCGTCATCGACCACCCCCTCGTCGCCCACAAACTCACCGCGCTGCGCGACGCGAGCACCGACTCCCCGACCTTCCGCCGCCTGGCCGACGAACTGGTCACGCTGCTGGCCTACGAGGCCACCCGCGACGTGCGCGTGGAGCCCCACCCCGTCACCACGCCCGTCGCCCCCACCACCGGCGTGCGGCTGACCTCGCCCAAGCCGATCGTCGTGCCGATCCTGCGCGCGGGCCTGGGGATGCTCGACGGCATGGTGCGGCTGCTGCCCACCGCCGAGGTCGGTTTCCTGGGCATGATCCGCGACGAGACGACGCTGCAGGCGACCACCTACGCCAACCGGTTGCCCGACGACCTCTCCGGCCGGCAGTGCTACGTCCTGGACCCGATGCTCGCCACCGGCGGCACGCTGGTCGCGGCGGTCAACTACCTGCTGGACCGCGGCGCCGTGGACGTCACCGCGATCTGCCTGCTCGCCGCCCCCGAGGGCATCGAGGTCGTCCGTGCCGCCTTCGACGAGCACGCCCACGTCACCGTGGTGACCGCGGCCGTCGACGAGCGCCTCGACGAGCAGGGCTACATCGTCCCCGGCCTCGGCGACGCCGGGGACCGCCTCTACGGCGTC
>NZ_JAAALM010000334.1 GCF_009906395.1 Kineococcus indalonis | reverse complement strand
CGCCCGCCGTGCCCGCCGTGCTGACCGGCGTGGGCGTCGGCACCTCCGCCGCCGTCGGCACCGTCGTGCTCGTCGCCCCCGCCGCCCGGCCCCCGGCCCACGAGCCGGCGGCCGGCGACCCGACGGCCGCGACCGCCGCCGTGCGCGAGGCGTTCGCGGCCGTGGCCGCCACGCTGCGCGAGCGCGCCGCGGCCGCCGGCGGCACCACCGCCGACGTGCTGCGGGCCACCGCCCTGATGGCCGAGGACCCCGGCCTGCTCGGCGACGCCGAGCGGCGCGTCGGCGCCGGCACCGGCCCGGCCACCGCCGTCGACGCGGCCGTGGAGGGCTTCTGCGAGGTCCTGGCCGCCTCCGGCCCCTACCTCGCCGAGCGCGTCACCGACCTGCGCGACGTGCGCGACCGCGTCGTCGCGCACCTGCTGGGCCTGCCGCAGCCGGGCGTGCCGGACCTGCACGGCCCCTCGGTGGTGGTGGCCGCCGACCTCGCGCCGGCGGACACCGCGACCCTGGACCTGTCCCGGGTCGTCGGCATCGTCACCGAGCTGGGCGGCCCCACCAGCCACACCGCCATCATCGCCGCGCAGCTGGACGTGCCCTGCGTGGTGCGCGTGGCCGGCGCGCTGTCGCTGCCGGCGGGGGAGCAGGTGGTGCTCGACGCCCGCGCGGGCACCGTCACCCCCGCCCCCTCCGCCGCGCTCGTCGAGGCCGTCGAGGCGCGCCGCGCGGCCCGCGCCGCGCTGGCCGCGGCCCCCGGCGGGCCCGGGCGCACCGCCGACGGGCTGGCCGTGCAGCTGCTGGCCAACGTCGGCGCCGTCGAGGACGCCGAGCGCGCCGCCGCCGGCGAGGGGGCCGCCGCCGTGGAGGGGGTGGGCCTGTTCCGCACCGAGGTCCTCTTCCTGGAGCGCACCTCCGAGCCCACCGAGGCCGAGCAGGCCGACGCCTACGCCCGCGTGCTGGCCGCCTTCGCCGGCCGCAAGGTCGTCGTGCGCACCCTGGACGCCGGCGCCGACAAGCCGCTGGCCTTCGTGGAGGTCGAGCCGGAGGAGAACCCCGCCCTGGGCGTGCGGGGCCTGCGCACCGCCCGCCGCCACCCGCACCTGCTGACCACCCAGCTGCGCGCCCTGGCCGCGGCCGCCGAGCGCACCGGCACCGACCCGTGGGTGATGGCCCCCATGGTCGCCACGCCCGCCGAGGCCGCCGGCTTCGCCGCGCAGGCGCGCGCGGCCGGGCTGCGCACCGTCGGCGCGATGGTGGAGGTGCCCGCCGCGGCGCTGCGCGCGCCGGCGCTGCTGGCCGCCGGGCTGGACTTCGTCAGCATCGGCACCAACGACCTGACCCAGTACGCCATGGCCGCCGACCGCCTCGCCGGCGAGCTCGCCGAGCTGCTGGACCCCTGGCAGCCGGCGGTGCTGCAGCTGGTCGGCCTGACCGGCGAGGCCGGCGCGGCCGCCGCCCGGCCCGTCGGGGTGTGCGGCGAGGCCGCCCGCGACCCGCTGCTGGCGCTGGTGCTCGTCGGCCTGGGCGTGAGCAGCCTGTCGATGGCCCCGGCCGCCGTGCCCGCGGTGCGCTTCGCGCTCTCGCGCACCAGCGCGGCCACCTGCCGCGCGATGGCCGCCGCGGCGCTGGCCGCGGACTCCCCGCAGGCCGCGCGCGCCGCGGCGGCGGAGCTGGCCGACGCGGAGGTCCGCGCGCGGGGCCGGCTACAGGCGCGAGTACTGCCCCGGGCCCAGCGGCAGGTCCAGGACGAACCACAGCGTCAGCAGCGCCACCCACGCCACCCAGAAGCACACCGTGAACGGCAGGAACCGCGAGATGAGCGTGCCCAGCCCCGCCTGCGGCTCGTAGCGGCGCAGCATCGCCAGCACCACCACGATGTAGGGGTTCAGCGGGGTGAGGATCTGCGTGGCGGAGTCCCCGGCGCGGAAGGCGGCCTGCGTGAACGCCGGCTCGTAGCCGAGCAGCGCGAACAGCGGCACGAACACCGCCCCCATGATCGTCCACATCGACGAACCCGACGTGATGAACAGGTTCAGCACGGTGGCCAGCAGCACGAACCCGACGATCGCCTCGAACCCGGTGAGGTCCAGCGACTCCAGACCGCCGGCGCCGGCCACGGCCATCCACGTGCCCACCCTCGTCCAGGTGAACAGCGCCACGAACTGCCCCAGCACGAACGCCAGCACGATGAACGGCGCCATGTCCTTGACGGCCTCGCCCATCGCGGCGGGCACCTGGTCCAGCCGGCGCAGCGAACCGGTGCGCCGGCCGAAGACCAGCGCCGGCACCGTGAGCATGCACACCACGAGGAAGACGGTGGAGTCCAGCAGCGGCGACTCGGGCAGGTAGCCGCCGTCCTCGTTGCGCATCGGGGACCCGGGCACGACCGCGAGCACGACGAGCGCGGCCGCGGTGAGCAGGGCCGCCACCCCGGCCAGCCCCAGGGCGCGGCGGTCGGCGCGCGAGACCGCCAGGTCGTGCACGTCCTCCACCGCGCCGGGGCCCTCGGCGTCCGGGTGCTGCTCCCTGGGCACCCCCGTGCGCGTCAGCATCGGCTCCAGCACCCGGGTGATGAGCAGGCCGCACACCACGGTCAGCAGCAGGGAGCTGGCGATGTTGTAGTACCAGTTCGACACCGGGGTCACCGGCGTCCCGGCGTCCGGCAGGGTCTGCGCCACCGAGGAGGTGATGCCCGCGAAGAGGGCGTCCAGGCTCGTGACGGCGATGGAGGTGGAGTACCCGGCGCCGGCGGCGGCGAACGCCCCGAGCAGGCCCGCGACGGGGTGCCTGCCCACCGCCTTGAACACCATGGCCGCCAGCGGCGGGATGACGATCATCACCGAGTCGGCCATGACGCTGCCCACCACGCCGATGAACGCCACCGCGTACGGCAGGGCCCAGCGGGGCGCGCCGGCGAACGCGACCTTCACCAGCGTCGCCATCAGCCCGCTGCGCTGGGCCAGACCCACCGCCAGCAGGATCACCACCACCGTGCCCAGCGGCGGGAACGAGACGAAGTTGTCCACGAGGTTCGTGGTGAACCACTGCACGCCCTCACCGGTGAAGAACCCGCGCACCGGGTCGCTCTGCCCGGAGCCGGGGACCTCCACGGTCACGCCCGCCAGCGCCATGGCGGTGCTCACCACGGCCAGCACGGTGAACAGCCCCAGGAACAGCACGAACGGCTCGGGGATCCTGTTGCCGACCCGCTCGATGCCGCCGAGCAGCCGGTCGGTGCGGGTGGTGCTCACCTCCAGCCGGTCGCCGGTGCCCGTACCGGTGCCGGTGCCCGTGCCGGTGCGGCGGTTCACGAGAGGAACCCCTCGACGTCCAGGACCCCGCCGTCGCGCTCGAACTCCGCGCGCACGGCGGCGAGCAGCCCCGGGTCGGCGAGGACGTCCAGCGCGGTCAGCGCCAGCCCGACCGCGCCGTCCAGCACGCCGGCGTCACCGGAGGGCGAACCGGCCGCCTCGGCGAAACCGCTGGTGTGCAGGGACGTCCCCGCTCCGGCGATGGCGACCATCGGGTGGATCGAGGGCACGCGCACGCTGACGTTGCCCAGGTCGGTGGAGCCGGCGAGGTTCTCCGGCACGACCCCCGGCGGCAGCGCGGTGCGCCCGCGGCGGCGCTGGTGCGCCGTCCAGCGCGCCGCCAGCTCCAGGTTCGCCCGGATCGGCAGGTACGCCGGCTGGCGGTCCCACTCCAGCTCGTACCCGCACCCGGTCATCGCGGCCGCGGCCACGAGCACCGCCTCCACGCGGGCGCACAGGTCCGCCAGCGTGGCCGGTTCCGCCGAGCGCACGTAGTACTCCGCGCTGGCCCGTTCCGGCACGACGTTGGGGCGTTGACCGCCCTCCAGCACCACGCCGTGGACGCGGTCGGCGGGGGAGATGTGCTGGCGCATCATCGCGATGCCCTGGTACCCGGCGACCACGGCGTCCAGCGCGTTGCGGCCCATGAACGGCTGCGCGGAGGCGTGCGCGGCCACCCCCCGGTACGTCGCGCGCACCTGGCGCCGGCCCAGGAACGGCTGCACCGCCACGTCGTAGGTGAAGGGGTGCAGCATCACCACGGCGTCCACGCCCTCGAAGGCGCCGTCGCGGGCCATCGTCTCCTTGCCGCCGCCGCCCTCCTCCGCGGGCGTGCCCAGCAGCACCGCGGTGCCGCCCACGGCGCCCGAGCGCAGCGCGGAGACCAGCCCGAGGAACGCGCCGACGGCGGAGGCGCAGATGACGTTGTGCCCGCAGCCGTGCCCGATGCCGGGCAGGGCGTCGTACTCGGCCAGCACCGCCACCGTGGGCCCCTCCCCGGCGCTCACGCTCGCGCGCAGCGCGGTGTCCAGGCCGTGCACGCCCACCTGCGCCCGCACGCCGTGGGCGGCGAGCAGGTCGGCGACCGCGCGCACCGAGGCGTGCTCGGCGAAGGCCTCCTCGGGGTGCGCGTGCAACCGGTGGCTCAGCGCCAGCAGCTCTCCGCGCAACCCCTCCACGGCCGCCTCGGCGGCGTCGAGGACCTCCGGCGGCGCCCCGGCGCAGCCGCTGGACAGCGGGGTGGCGCTCGCCGCCGCCCGCTCCACACCGGTGAGCAGGGAGCGCAGGTAGGTGTCGTCG
>NZ_JAAALM010000333.1 GCF_009906395.1 Kineococcus indalonis | reverse complement strand
TCCCCGGCGCGTCCCCGGCGCGGCCCCGGCGCGGCGCCCGGCGCCGCGCACCGCCGCGGTGCGGGAGGATCCACCCCGTGAGCGAGGTCCCCGACGTCCGCATCCCCGCCGAGCTGCTGCCCGCCGACGGCCGCTTCGGCTCCGGGCCCAGCAAGGTCCGCCCCGAGCAGGTCGAGGCGCTGCTGCGCGCCGGGCGCAGCGTGCTCGGCACCTCCCACCGCCAGGCCCCGGTGAGGTCCCTGGTGCGCCGCGTGCGCGAAGGGCTGGCGGAGCTGTTCGCCCTGCCCGCGGGGTACGAGGTGGTCCTGGGCAACGGCGGCTCCACCGCCTTCTGGGACGTGGCCGCCCTGTGCCTGGTGCGCGAGCGCTCCCAGCACCTGGTGCTGGGGGAGTTCTCCGCCAAGTTCGCCGCCGTCGCCGCCGGCGCCCCCTTCCTCGCCGAGCCCGTCGTGGTGCGCGGCGAACCCGGCACGCTGCCCCGCCTCGGCGAGGTCGCCGGGGGCGTCGACGTCGTCGCCTGGCCGCACAACGAGACCTCCACCGGCGTGGTGGCGCCCGTGCGCCGCCCCGCCGGGCCCGGCCCGGCCGACGGCGGGCCCCTGGTGCTGGTGGACGCCACCTCCGGCGCCGGCGGGATCGCGGTCGACGTCGCGCAGACCGACGCCTACTACTTCGCGCCGCAGAAGTCCTTCGCCTCCGACGGGGGGCTGTGGCTGGCGCTGCTCTCGCCGGCCGCCCTGGAGCGCGTGGACGAGCTGGCCGCCACCGGCCGGTGGGTGCCGCCCTCGCTCGACCTGCGCACCGCGGTGGAGAACTCCCGCAAGGACCAGACGTACAACACCCCCGCGGTGGCGACGCTGGTGATGCTGGCCGAGCAGGTGGAGTGGCTGCTGGCGCGCGGCGGGCTGGCGTGGGCCGCGGCGCGCACCGCCGAGTCCGCCGCCGCCGTCTACGGCTGGGCCGAGCGGCGCGAGTGGGCCGCCCCCTTCGTGGCCGAGGAGGGCGCCCGCAGCCCCGTGGTGGCCACGATCGACCTGGACGCCTCGATCGACAGCGCCGCCGTGCAGGAGGTGCTGCGCCGCAACGGGGTCCTCGACGTCTTCCCCTACCGCAGCCTGGGGCGCAACCAGCTGCGCATCGGGCTCTTCCCGGCCGTGGACCCCGAGGACGCGCGGGCCCTGACGCGGTGCGTGGACCACGTCGTCGAACGGCTCGGGGGAGCCTGACCCCTGTTCCCCGCGGCCACGAAGGAATGCCTCACCTCGCTTTTCCGGAAAGGGGCAGGAAAGGCATTCCTTCGTGGCGGGGAATGCGCCCCGCCGTTACCGTGGGCGCCATGGCGACCGTGAACCTGGACCTGACCCCCATCCACCAGTGCTCCGTCAGCGGGTGCACCTTCAACGCCGACGTGAGCTGCCACGCCCCGACGATCACCGTCGGCGACCACGGCGCGAACCACTGCGGCACCTTCCTGGGCCTGCCCACCAAGCACCGGACGGCTCCCGACGGCCACGTCGGCGCCTGCCAGCTCGCCGACTGCACGCACAACGCCGACCTCACCTGCACCGCCTCCGCCATCGACGTCGGCACCGCGGACAACGGTGAGACCAGGTGCCTGACCTACAGCGCGGCCTGAGGCTCCCGGTCGTCGGCCGCCCGCGCGGCCAGGGCTGAGCGCACCGCCGCCAGCTCCGGGGCCAGCGCGGCCGCCAGGGCGGGCTGCACGCCCCACTGCCGGCACAGCCCGTCGAACTCCGCCAGGTGCTCCGCGCGCGGTGCGGACCCCGTCCGCACCGCGCGCAGCAGCGCGTTGCGCGGCGTGTGGGCGGAGTCGATGAACTCCACCACCTCCACCCGGTAGCCCAGCAGCTGCAGCACCAGCGCCCGCAGCGCGTCGGTGAGCACGTCGGCGAAGCGCTCGCGCAGGATCGCGTGGCGCACCACCGGGCCGCGCTCGCCCGAGGCCGCGATCTGCCGCTGCACGTCGCGGTGGCAGCAGGGCGCGGCCAGCACCAGCGGCGCCCCCCAGCGCACCGCCCGCGCCAGCGCCTCGTCGGTGGCGGTGTCGCAGGCGTGCAGCGCCACCACCACGTCCGGGCGCTCGCCCGGCGCGAACGGTTCCGCCGCGGCGATGCTGCCGCGCTCGAAGCCCAGCCCCTCCAGGCCCGCCTCGCGCGCCGCGCGCCGGCCGTGCTCCAGGACGTCCTCGCGCACGTCCACGCCCACCGTGCGCAGCTCGCGCCCGCGGCCGGCGGCCTGCTGCGAGAGCCAGCGGTGCGCGGCGAAGGTCAGGTACGCGTTGCCGCAGCCCAGGTCCACCGCCCGCACCACCGGACCGGCCTGCTCCAGCACCCCCGGGGCCAGCGGCGCCAGCTGGCGCACGAACGCCTCCACCTGCCGGCGCTTGTCCCCGCCGGCGCCCAGCACCCGGAAGACCGGGTCGTCGGGGTCCACCAGGCGCTGCTTGGCGCGGTCGTGGGCCTGCGGCCCCGCCGGCGCGGCGTCCCCGCGCGCCGCGCGGTGCACCTGCGCGGCGCCCTTCTTCGTCACCCGCACCTGCACCGTGCCGGTGGCGGTCTCCACGTGCCAGTTGCCGTAGGGCTGGGCCAGCAGCTCGTCCACGGCCGCGCCGGCCTCGGCCGCGGGCACGTTGCGCGTGCTCACCACCGGGCCGGTGCGGGCGGTGAGCTGCAGGTGCGGGCCCGGGCGCAGCGCCACCGGGCGCACCTCCACCCGCTCGTGCTCCGGCGGCTCCACCCCGCGCCGGCGGCCCGCCGCGACCGCCCGCACGAGGTTCTGCTCGTCCAGCAGCAGCGTGCGGACCTCGGACAGCGCGGCGCTCAGGTCGGTGGTGGGCACGCCCCCATTGTCCGCCCGCCGCGCGGGTGCCCGGGACCGCGCGGGAGCGCGCGGGAGCGCTCAGGCCGCCGCGACGTCGCGCTCGTCGCCGCCGTCGGGGGAGCGCACCGGCACCACGCGCAGGTGCGGGGTGGTGCGGAAGGAGTACGTCACCCGCACCCTCGCCCGTCGCAGCACGAACACCGCCACCGCCACGGCCGCCAGCCCCGAGGGGATCGAGCCCACCAGCACCGACCACTCCGCGCCGAAGCGGGTGCCCACCCAGCCCACGAACGGGCCGCCGACGACCGTGCCGCCCTGCATCAGCGACATGTACAGCGCCATCACCCGCCCCCGCACGCGCGGCTCGGTGCTCATCTGCACCGTCGCGTTCGCCGCCGTCAGCAGCGTCAGCGACGACAGCCCCAGGAAGGGCAGCACCGCCAGGTACAGCCAGTAGTTGGGCATGAGCGCCGAGACCGAGGCGATCACCGCGAACGCGCCGGCCGCGCCGACCACCAGGCGCCAGCGCGGGCGCTCGCGGCGCGCGGCCACCAGAGCGCCCAGCAGCGAGCCGACGGCCAGCACGGTGCCGGCCACGCCGAACGCGGCCGCCTCCCGCCCGTACTTCACGCTCGTGATGAGCGCGGAGGTGAGCTGGAAGTTCAGCCCGAAGGTGCCCACCACGCCCACCAGCGCGAAGATCGCCATCAGGTCCGGGCGGGCGCGCACGTAGCGCAGCCCCTCGCGCATCCCGCCGGTGCCCTTCGCGGGGCGCTCGCGGCGCACCGGGTGCTCCGGGCGCATCAGGTGCAGGGTGGTCAGCGGCGCCAGGAACGACAGCGCGTTGATCAGGAACACCGGGCCCGTGCCGAACCAGGCGATGAGCAGCCCGGCCAGGCCGGGGCCGATCAGGCGCGCGGAGTTGAACGAGGCGGAGTTCAGGCCGATGGCGTTGGGCAGGTCCTCCGGCGGCACCAGGCTGCTGACGAACGTCTGGCGCACCGGCCCGTCGATCGCCGAGGCGCAGCCCAGCAGGGTGGCCAGGACGTAGACGTGCCACAGCTGCGCGGCCCCGGAGAGCACCAGCGCGGCCATCGCCAGGCCCAGAAGCAGCATCGCCGCCTGCGTGGCCATCAGGGTGCGCCGCTGCGGGAAGCGGTCGGCGACCCAGCCGGCCACCGGCGCCAGCAGCAGGATCGGGCCGAACTGCAGGCCCGTGGTGATGCCGCCGGCGGTGCCCGAGCCCTCCGTGAGGACCTGGATGACCAGCCAGTCCTGGGCCACGCGCTGCATCCAGGTGCCGGTGTTGGAGACGATCGCGCCGGAGGCCCACAGGCGGTAGTCGCGGTGGCGCAGCGAGCGGAAGGTCCGGTTCACTCCTCGACCACCGCGCGCAGCAGGCGGGCGGCCTCGGCCAGGGTGGCGCGCTCGCCGGCGTCCAGGCGGGCCAGGCGCTCGCCCAGCCACGCCGCCCGCCGGGCGCGGGTGTCCTCCACGGCGGCGCGGCCGGCGGCGGTGGGGGAGACCAGCACCTGCCGGCCGTCGTCGGGGTGGCCGGTGCGCTGGACGTAGCCGGCCCCGGCCAGGGCCGCCACGGTGCGCGTCATCGACGGCGGGCGCACGTGCTCGGCCTCGGCGAGCTCGCCGGGGGTGCGCGGGCCGTGCGCGTGCAGGTGCGCCAGGACGGAGAACTGCGCGTCGGTGAGGTCCTCCACGCTCTTCTGCGAGCGCAGCCGGCGGGCCGTGCGCAGCAGGGCGACGCGCAGGTCGACGGCGAGCCGG